>NZ_JBFWFX010000002.1:0-291628 GCF_050286925.1 Caloranaerobacter longqiensis | reverse complement strand
CCGGAGCTTTGACTCACACACCATGCGGTGTTAGAGTTTTATGGGGTATTAATCCCGGTTTCCCGAGGCTATCCCCCTGCATAGGGCAGGTTTCCCACGCGTTACTCACCCGTCCGCCGCTTTCGGTACTTTAAATCCCCCCGAAGGTTCATTAAAGTACCTACCCGCTCGACTTGCATGTGTTAGGCACGCCGCCAGCGTTCGTCCTGAGCCAGGATCAAACTCTCAAGGAAAAACTTGTTCCTCAGCTATCAGCTGTTAGCTTGTAATCCTGTCTCCGCACTGTTCAGTTTTCAAAGACCAAATCTTCTTTATCAAATCTTTTTTATCGGCTTTTGCCGCCGACTCTTAATACTATAGCAGATTTATTTATCTATGTCAAGAACTTTTTTTGTTCTTATCCATTTTTAATTTTTCGCGCTCTCGCAACGACAAGTAGTAATATAGCATATTTATTATTTCACTTCAATCTAATTTTATACCCGAAATAACTAATTATTTTAAAATAATATGCCTTTTCTCTTTTATCCATTAAATATCTCTCTATTTTTCTAATATATTAGACTAAAAAAATAAAAGGGTAGATTGATACCTACCCTAAACTAACTCCATACCCCTATTAAACGCTTTTAAGTTTATGTCTACATATTTCTCTTTAACCGTATCTTTAATTGCTTCTTCCCAATTTACTTCAGTAATATTTAATGCTTTTACTAAAGCCCCTAACATAATTATATTTTGAGTTCTAATGTTTCCTAATTCCCTAGCTGCATTTGCTGCATCTATTACAGTTGTATCTACTTTTTCTTTTAATTCCTCAATAATATTCTCAGGATATTTAACTTGACCAATCAATACTGGTACTGAAGGAATAGAATAATTATTTATAACAAGCTTTCCACTTGGTTTAAGATATTCAATCCATCTCATAGCTTCCATTTTTTCAAAAGCTACCAGAATATCAGCCTGACCTTTTCCAATTATAGGAGAGTACACCTTTTCACCATAACGAACTTGAGTAGTAACACTACCTCCTCTTTGCGCCATTCCGTGGACTTCTGACATTTTTACATCAAAGCCAGCATCAACTAAACCTTTAGAAAGTACTTTACTCGCAAGAATTATACCTTGTCCGCCAACTCCAACTAATAATATGTTCTTAGTTTCTGACATATTACTCACCCACCTTTACTATTGCATTGAATGGACATACCTGAAGACATACATCACAGCCTACACACATTGTATCATCAATAATTGCTCCAACGCCTTCTTCAAATGATATAGCAGGACATCCTACTTTTAAGCAAAGTTTACATTTCTTGCACTTATCTGATTCTACTGTACATATTTTTCTCTGATCTAATCCATATTCTTCAATTTCTTCTTTTGGTGACTTTTTAAGAACACATGGCCACTTAGTTATGATAACTACAGGTTCATCAGTATTAATCGCCTTATCTATAGCTTTTTCAGTTTGTTTTAAGTCTAATGGATTAATAACTTCAATATGTTTAACTCCAATAGCTTCACAGATTTTTACTAAATCTATCTGTTCTGTTACTTCACCCATCAATGTATAACCAGTACCTGGATTCTCTTGGTGTCCAGTCATTCCTGTTATTCTATTGTCAAGTATAATAGTTGCTGCATTACCTTTATTGTATACAATATCTATAAGCCCAGTAATACCTGAATGGAAGAACGTAGAGTCTCCTATAACTCCAAATACTTTAGCCTCTTTTCCATTAACTTCAAATGCTTTACTAAATCCATGTCCTGCACTTACACTTGCGCCCATACAGATACAAGTATCCATAGTTTCTAATGGTGGAGCTGAACCAAGAGTATAACATCCTATATCCCCAGTTATTACAACATTCTTCTTTTTACTTAATACGTAGAATAATCCTCTATGTGGACAACCTGCACACATTGTAGGTGGTCTAGAAACAATTTTTTCACTATTCATTTCAATAATTTCTCTTTTTTCACCTAATAGTGCTTCTCTGATTATATCAGGATTAAGCTCACCGATATTTGGTATAAGTTCTTTTCCAATAACATCTATACCCATTGCTTTAATTTCAGTTTCTAAATATGGTTCTAATTCTTCAATTACATATAATTTATCTACCTGCTTGGCAAACTCTCTAATTTTTTGTTTTGGTAGTGGGAATGTCATACCTAGTTTTAAGTAAGAAGCACTATCTCCAAAAACTTCTTTAGCATATTGATAAGCAACACCTGATGTAATAATACCTATACTCTTATCGTTAAATTCAACTTTATTTATTGGTGTGTTATTACTGTATTCTTCTAATTTCTTTAATTTTTCCTCTAATTTTACATGTAGTACTCTACCATTAGCTGGTGTAGCTACATATTTAGCAATATTTTTATTATATTCTTTAATTCCTACTTCTTGTCTTTCTTCTAGTTCAACTAAAGTTTTACTATGGCATATTCTTGTAGTTAGTCTCAAAAGAATTGGAATATCAAATTTTTCACTTATTTCATATCCTAATTTAACAAAGTCTTTAGCTTCTTGGCTATCGCTTGGCTCAAGCATTACTAATTTTGCTGATTTTGCATAATATCTGTTATCTTGTTCGTTTTGTGAACTGTGCATACCAGGATCATCTGCTGTTACTAAAATGCACCCTCCATTTACTCCAGTATATGCAAAAGTAAACAAAGGGTCTGCTGCTACGTTAACACCTACGTGTTTCATAGCTGCAATTGATCTTGCTCCTGCTATTGATGCACCAATTGCTACTTCTAAAGCAACTTTTTCATTTGGTGCCCATTCTGAATAAATTTCTTTATATTTTGCTATGTTTTCTAGTATCTCCGTACTAGGAGTACCAGGATAAGCTGAAGCTACAGTAACTCCTGCTTCATATGCGCCACGAGCTACAGCTTCATTACCAGTTAATAGTCTTTTCATTTTTCACACCCCTTTACATTTTTTATCTGTTCGCAGCTATTACACTACCTAAAGCTATCGAATTCAATTTAGCTTCATGAGTATCCGCTCTTGAAACTAATACAACTGGTACTTTAGCACCCATAATAATTCCTGCTGATTGAGCTTTAGCAAAATAAGTTAAGCTCTTACCTACACCATTACCCATTTCAATATTTGGCATAAGTAATACATCTGCATCCCCTGCAACTTCGCTTTCAAACTTTTTAATTCTTGCTGCTTCTTTAGATATAGCTAAATCTAGTGCTAAAGGACCTTCAATAATTACCCCTTCACCAAATTCGTTGTTTTCTCCTAATTCTTTTAAACTATTAGCATCAACAGTAGCTGGCATTTTAGGTGAAACTTTCTCTTTTGCTGCTAATGCAGCTATTTTTATAGTTTCATATCCTAAAGCTCTACAAGCTTTAATTGCATTTTTTACAATTTTAATCTTTTCTTCTAATCCAGGCGCAATATTCATACCACCATCAGTTAAGAAAAGTAACTTATGATAAGTTGGCACTTCATATACCATTACATGACTTAATAAACTATCTGTTCTTAAACCATATTCCTTATTTAATACTTCTTTTAGAAGGATAGACGTATCAATTAACCCTTTCATTACAAAATCCGCTTTTCCTTGATTCACATATAAAACTGCAGTCTTAGCCGTCTCAGCTAAGTCTTTTATATCAACTTTCTCAAACTTCTCAATATCTAAACCATATTTACTAGCTATATTTGTTGTCTCTTCAATATCTCCAATAAGAATTGGTTCTACAATCCCATCATTAGCCGCATCACATACAGCTTTTAAAACTTCATAATCTTGAGAAGCCGCTACAGCAAGTTTCATCTTCTTTTGCCCTTTAGCAATACTCAATAATTCTTTTAAACTCTTTATCACGGTCTTCACCCCTCATGATATCGTTTTCCTACAATCAAAAACAAAACTCATTTATATTTTATCACAATTTTACTATATTTTTATTTTATTCTTATTATATTAACTATTAAATTATTTTAATATTTAGATTATTTTAAACAATAATCGTACAAAAGAGGGAATGACTATCGAGTCATTCCCTCTATCCTCTCAATTTCCTTCATACATGCTATAGTTATTTCATCTAAAGGATTTTCATCATATGCTTTTTGTATGTCTTCTTTAGCTTTATCTAAAATACCCATTTGAAGATATGTCATACCCCTATTACATAATATTTCATAATCTTTAGGCCTCTTTTTGTAGGCTTCTGTAAACTTTTCAATAGCTTCTTCATATTGTCCTAAATTTGCTAAACAAAGGCCTAATTCATTTAATGCATCCACTTGACCTGGTATTATACTTAGTACATTTTCGAATTCTTCCTTTGCTTTAACAAAATCACCTATCTGTCTATATCCTAAACCTATTATAAATAATAAATTCCACCAATCTGTATATTTTTCTTTCAGAGGTAATAACTTTTCAAGTCCTTTTACAGGGTTTCCAGTAAATATTTCGTTATATCCTTCTTCATAAGTTATATCATCCTGTATTTCTAAAAGATTTAGTTTTATTTCTTCTTTTAGCTCTTCGTTTTCACTTAACGTCAAAAACTTTTCCCAAATAATCTTACATTTAATAAATTGCTTGTTTAATCTATAATGATAACCAAGTTTATAATATGCCAGAGAATAATCAGTATCTATTTCAAGTATATCTTCAAATTGTCTTGTTGACTCATTTATAAATATCTTAGCTCTTTTTTCATCTCTTAATTCTAAATATTTTTTAGCTCTTTCTTCTAAAGCTACTCCATAATTATATAATCCGTCCACATTTTTTTTATTTAATGTTATCAATGCTCTCAGATATATTAAACCATCATCAAGCAAACCTTCTTTAATAAATTTCACACCATTATATAATATAAAATCTTCAATTTTTTCATCAAAACCGTATAAAATATCTTTATATTTATCAATATATGGAAAATTAGGATCAACGCCAATTGTATATATCATACCTCTGATTATTGAAGAAACTTTTATTTCATCTTGAGCTCTTCTTTCCTTTATCTCCGTAATCAACTCATCTACTAAAATAGGCAAAGGTATATTTGAATCTAATTTAAATTTGTTAAATTTAGTTTTTGCACCTGGTTTTAATTCAATAAAAGTTAAATTCTCAGTTTTTTCTTTGAAAAACTTCTCAATTTCCCTCATTATTCATCACCTTTTCACAAGTTATTTATTAATACAAATCTCTCATGAATTTTCTCTTTCTTATTGTACTTGTACTCAATATATCGAATAATACTCCTCTATAAATCATCATATAAGTAAATACCACTTGTCCAATTAAATACATTAAAATACTTCCTAAAGTCAAACTTACTTTTAATTTTATATGTATCATAAATACATTACCTAAAATTTTTCCTGTTAAAAAATAAATCATCAAAATAAATACAGAATTCGATACAAACCATTGGATAAAATTTTCTTTAATAAAATGATAAGAATACTGTATAGAATCCCAAGATGATAAATCTTTTAAATAGATAGTTTCTGGCAGTGGATTTAAAAATATGAAAATCAATAAATTAATGATAAAACTAATAATCATATTAGGAATAAAACTTGATGAAATAGATCTAATAAATAAACTTAAAATATAACTTGCCATCCATCCTATAAAGAATATTCCATATATCTTCCAAACAAAAGCTTTAAATCCATATTTAAAATCGTTTAAAGTAAATTTCCCATATACAACTACATTGTATAAAAGATATAAATAATCAGATATAAAAGAACTTATAGCTAATACCAAAACAAATCCAGCAATTATTGACAAAACCCCTCTAAATAATATTCCTACTAATATAAATAACATAAGATTTAAAACTGAATAAACTATTCCTGTAAAAATTAATGTCCAATTTTTCAATATAAGATTATATGATTTCTTTAATGCAGTTTTATTAATATAAATTAAATCATTTATTATTTCCAATACTTTCACTCCTTATTTTTTTTATTTCTTCAGTTACATTATATACAGCAACTTTATTAAATACTTTTTTGTCTTCATTATATTTAAAAAGCACAATACTTTCTTTATATAATACTTTATCTATTTCAAAATTATTTTTTATGAAATCCAATATATCCAATATAAATACTTCAAAATGAACCTTATTAATTATTTTTTTAGCTGGAATATTTGCAAATTCTTTCAAGTATTTATTAACATACAATTCATTTTGCAAAAATTTATGAGCAGTATTTCTATCATTAATTTTCTTATCTGACTTCATAAACTCAGGTAAATTAGAGGTTTTATTATTAAGTAAAAAATCATATTTTAACAATTCTCTAAATATCTCTATATTTATATTTATCCTATCAAAATAATAATTATAGAATATCTTATATAAACTAGCCTTACTATGAGAAATCGAATCAAGTTTATGCTGTTCCCAATAACTACTAAAATCTTCAAAAAAATCAAAGGGTGTCTCATAATAATTTTTAATAACATATTTTAAACTATTTTCAAAGCTTCTGCTGTTTGAATATTTTTCTAACAAATCCTCAATAGATTTTAATTTTAACATTTCTTCATAACTTATATAGTTATTTTCAAGTACCTCATAAGGGGGCTTATCTAAAAACTTAAATCCGTATTTTTCTCTATCTCTTCTCAATCCTGAACCTTTAAGAAGTTTTAAAAAACCTAATTGAAGCATGTCTGGTTGCAAATTATATACATCATTGAATGATTTTTTGAAACTATTATAATCTTCATATGGCAAACCGGCTATTAAATCCAAATGTTGATGAATATTTTTATAACTTTTTATTTTTTTTACAACCTTACTCAATTTATCAAAATTAGTTTTTCTACTAATAGCTTCTAACGTTTTATCATTAGTTGACTGGACTCCTATTTCAAACTGAAATAGACCTTCTGGCACACATTTAAGAAAATCTAACATCTCATCATCTAAAAGGTGTGCTGTAACTTCAAAATGAAAATTTATATTCTTTACATTTTGTGCCATTATAAATTTCATAATTTCAAGAGCATAGTCCTTTTTTGCATTAAAAGTCCTATCTACAAATTTTACCTGCTTTACTCCTGCCTTAATAAGTTTTAGCAAATCTTCTTTTACTCTATCGAGAGTAAAATATCTTACTCCTTTTATAGTTGATGATAAGCAAAATTGACAATTAAAAGGGCATCCTCTAGAGCTTTCAAAATATACAATTTTATCTTTAAATTCATTTAGATCACCTTCATATGGAGATGGAATCATATCAAGATTAGAAATCAAAGGTCTAGGACTATTTACAATTATTCTTTCATCTTCTCTAAATATTAATCCTTTTATATTATCATAATTCTCTATACCTTCATCTAGGTACTGTAATAATTCCTTAAATGTTTCTTCCCCTTCTCCATATATTACAAAGTCGATAAAATCATATTTTCTTAATAATTCATCTCCATCAAAAGAAACCTCTGGTCCACCTAATATAATCTTAGTTTGTGGTCTTACAATTTTCAATCTTTCACAAATTTCTAGAGTCTTTTCAATATTCCAAATGTAACACGAAAAAGCTAAAACATCAGGTGCATGTTTGAAAATCTCCCCTGTAATATACTCACTATTCTGATTAATTGTAAACTCCATAAGTTTAATATTGTTAAATAAATCCATACAGTAACTCTTTAAATACCTGATTGATAAAGAAGAGTGAATATATTTTGAATTTAGCGTAGATATTACTATATTCATTTATCGTACCTTCCTTCTCATACTCATATAGAAAAGCAGCACAAAGCTGCTTAATAAAAGTTTATCCTTTATCTATTTATTTTACTCCAAACCAGACAATTTCACCATACCTTTTAAAACCAATCGACTCTGCTAATTTTATTGAAGGTGTATTGTTAACTACAATATGAACATAAGGAGTCCAACCAATGTCAAATACTTTCTTTGCAAGGTCAATGCTAACAGATACAGCTAACCCCTTGCCTCTATATTCTTCCTTTGTATACATTATACCCATTGAACCATCTTCTCTAACTACAGCCCAAGAAATAGGAACACCATTTTTATCAAAAATAGCTGATGAAGGTCTATTTTTAATACAATTAGTTATATATTCTAGAGAATTTTCACTTTTATATGTATAATATTCATTTACAACTACTGCATCTTTTAGCTTTAACTCTTTCACTTCATGTCTAATTCTAGTCAAATCCAAATTATTTTTGTCCATATAATACAAATAACATGGTTCTTCCCACTCAATTTCCTCACTATTTTTTACTAAATCATAATATTTCTTTAACACACCTGCAAATCTTTGTCCTTTTAAGTTTATATTCTCTAGCATCTTTCTAGCTACTTCATCTTCTGGAGAATATATTATATTCCATTTGTCCGATTTTAATATAAATCCTCTTGGCTTATTTATATTATCTACAATAATCTCCCAATTCTTTGTAAATCTCATTTTACCTAAAGCATTTATCGTTGCTATTTTATCATAATTTAACAAATGCTTTATTGTTTCTATATTAGATATAGAATACATTATACCCTCTCTCCCTTCATCTGCTGACTATATTATATCACAGGGTGTAAAGGTTTCAATCTTTTTGATACTGTCTACATATATATATTTTTTTGATATAATTAATTAAGGAGTGATTTCATGAAAATATTTAAAAAAGTTTTTTAGGACTAATACTTACTTTATTTATTCTTATTACTATATCTCTTGTTTTAATTCGTCCAAATAGTATAAAGACTTTTAACGAAACTAATCCAAATTTATTTATCATTGATTTGATAAATAATTCTAAAATCAACATATTTGGCGAAAATGAAATTTTATTAGAAGAAGCTGAATTAAATTCGGTCCTAGTGCCTTAAATTACTAAACAAATTAACACACAAGAATTACCTTTTTTGTAGAGTTTAATGGATTTTATTTTGATTTGCAGCCAAATAGCATAATGTTAAAATCATCTTTAAAAATAGGTTTTCTACCAATTGGTGTAAATGTAAATATATCGCCTATCATTAATGATGATGTAATAGGTGCAAAATTAAATGGTTTATACTTAGGAAAATTACCTCTACCACTGTCATTAATCGAAAAAATTTTTAATTCAGAAATTCAAATTTATTATATTATAATAGTAAAGAGTTCCTTAATTATGTAAAAAGAACAAAATCTTCGATTAAAATAATTAAGTAAGATTTTGCCCTAATCCATTACGGAAATTATATTTGAATTTATCCACAATTTAAAGTAGTTTATAATTTCTATGGATTATAAAAAATTTGATTATTATTGTGAAAATAACATATTTTTTATAACAAGACTTAAACGACATTCAGTAATTAATGAAGTTGTAGGTAACCATATTATAGAATTTGAAGAAAGATTATTAGATGAAAGTATAGAGTTTATTTATGATAAAGTGGCATATCTAGGTGATAAAAATACTTATAAAACAAAATTTCCCTATAGAATCATAAAAATACTTGATGAAAATGGTAAAGAAATAATTTTCCTTACTAACCTATTGAATTTATCTACTGAAGAAATTGCTTGGCTTTACAAGAAACGATGGGAAATAGAACTGTTTTTTAAATGGATAAAACAAAACCTTAAAATTAAAAGATTTATAAGATATAGTCTTAATGCAGTAATGATGTAAATCATTTCGGCTATAATATCATTTATACTTATTAAAGTTGATACAAAACGAAGTTCCGTCATATAGATTAATAACTATACAACGAATAATAAAGCATTGTTTGATTAATCGAATTGATGATAAAAAATTTACATGGAAAAAATTTTTAAGTGGTTGATATATAATTTCAATTCCATATTAATCCAAATTTTAGCTTGGTATGGGTTATTTATAATTTCTTTGTTGGTATATTAAGGTATAATTTGATGATTATGGGATGATGTGTTGTTTTAATATAAATTTAATTTGATAATATGAAAATTTTGTTAAACATTGAACACTAGTGAATAGCTGAAGATTTTAAATCTATTGATAAAGCTACAAAAGATGAATTGATTTACATTCTTCTAAAAAATAATATCGATAATAATTTTAACTTTCTATTTGATAGTACGAAATAAGATATAAAAACCATCTCATAAAACTAAGGTGTTTATTAAAGCTTATTATATAAATCACCTCGCTCACAAGTGGTAAGATTTTAATATTTATATATTTCCATGGGCATCTATAGACAACAATATGTCTTTGATATAGCAGTTATACAATCTACCCTACTAATACATCACTCAGGAAATAGTGCTATTACTTTCTAAGTTCTTTAACTATCAACATTGTATTCATATTTTAACTTTAGTTACATCATTTGCAACCTATATTTATTGATTATCATCGTTATACGTATACTGTCAGTCATCAGCTACAGTTATCACGCCAGTTATAAAATTATAAAGTCTTGAACCTTTTTACTACTTCTATCACATACATAATAAGAGACTATGATAAAAACAAATTTGAAGACAAAAAAGCTTTAATAGAAAAAATAGTTAAATTATTGAACAATAAATACGGTAAAAATACTACAGTAAAAAGCGATCAAAACTGATCGCTTTTTACTAGTTATTTGATTGACTAAATCTTCCTGCTTCAAATCCTCTACCAGCACTAAATCCTTGACCTGCATGAGAACCATCTCTAAGCTGCATACCATTTCCTCTACCCATTCCTATGCCGTTTCCATTAAAACCTTTACCAAATCCAACACCATAGTTTTGACCTATTCTGTTTTCTCCTGGAACTGTACAATTGCTGTTTTCTATAGCTGCTAAAATCTCATCCGCTTGTTCTTGTGTGATTATCCCATTCTTAACTCTGTCTTCAAGAATTGCCTTTTTTACTTCTAAGTTTGCATCTCTAAACTCATCAAGTAGCCCAGCATCTTCTGCTAATTGTCCATATGTTTTGCTAGTGCTATTACGAAGTGCATAAGCTTCGTCTGTAGTTTTTCCTGTTAAGTTAGCATAAATTTCTGCTGGACTAGAAAATGTATCAGCAAATGCAAACGCCCCTATTGATAATACAAAAACACCTACTAATACTAATGATAATACTTTTTTCATATTTAATTCCTCCTTAGAATTTTTTATTTTTTTCTTTAATTATATTCTAAGGTTAAAAAGTGACAACTGTATGACAAACAAATTAAACTTCTGTGAAAAATAAATAAAAAAGTCAGCATTTTATACTTTGTAACTTTTTGAATTCTTTTAAAAAACACCTTCAGCTTTTCATAATTATTCTAGCCACTTATAATATTGGGCACCATTGGTTTTGAATGATTTCTTCTAAAAATATTTTTCTTTTTTATGATTTTCTTCTATTTCAATAATTTTAACGCTTTCTCTAAAGTTTGAATCTTTCATTACTTTGATTTTAATTTCTTTTTCTTCAATAAAGCTTTTTATCTTTCTATTGCTTGTTTTTATTATTTTAAGAAAATTATTAATATCGGCTCTACATCTACTCTCTTATTTTATATATATTCTATAGTTGCTCCATTTATAGTAAATTCCTCTTTCTATTCCTGCCATAACAGGATTTTTTAATATATACTTTTTAGTTATGTTTATCATGAATTGTAAAATTATAAAAGCCTGACCCCTTAATACTATATTTAAAACAGTTGGATTTCAATTCCAACTGTTTTAGACTTCTTTATAACACAATAGGAATTTATAAACATTTTAAAATTGTAAATAAAATATAGTTTCCGTTATGTGCTTCAAAAAAGTCACCCTTGAAAATTTTCTATTAAAAAACTTTTCTTGACTTCCATTTTCCCAATTTGAAATAGTATATTATTACTGCCGCTTCAAGTAAAACAGACAGACTAATCGCTACCCAAACACCATTTGCACCCATATTAAATACCTTACTCAATATGTATGCCATTGGTAGTTTAAAACACAAATTCGCTAATAATGATGCGACCATAGGTGGTGCTGTATCTCCAGCTCCAATAAAAGCTCCACCATATACAACTGGATAAATAACAAAAATTACGCCAACATAAACTATTCTTAGATAATTTACACCTATATTAATCACTTCAACATCTTTAGTAAAGATAAACATTAAATATTTAGCCAATACAAAATAAGGAAGTGAAAATATCATCATATTGATTAGTGCTAATTTTATTCCATCTTTTACTATCGATTCAGCTGATTTTATATCTTTTTTCCCAAGATTTTGGCCTACAAGGACAGAAATAGATAGATTTAATCCTGCTAAAAAAATAAATACCAGATTAAACATCCTGCCTCCTATAGTAAAAGCCGCAACTGCTTTTGTGCCAGAATAATTTGCAATCTTATACATCACAAGTCCAGTTATAGGTCTAGAAATAGCTTGCACCGCAGAGTATGAGCCTATTTTCAATATCTTCCCCATCAAACTTATTTTAATATTTAAAACTTGTAGATATTTTTTCAATTCATTATTAAATATTTTTCTTAAAATCGTTTTAAACATCAAAACTGAAGCAAACACATTCGATATAGCTGTTGCTAATGGTGCTCCTATAAACATAAGCTTTGGAAAATAAAATAATCCGTATATTAATATAGGATCAAGAATAATATTTACTAAATTCATAAGTCCGAATATTAACATTGGAGTCTTAGTATCACCTTTTGCCTGTAATATAGCTCTTCCTGTTAAATTGAAGAATATAAAAGGTATACTTAACGAAACAATCTTTAAATAATTAATCGAATTTTTTGCAACTTCTACCTCTACTTCAAATAATTTTATTATAGAAGTAGATAAACAAAAACTTAGTACAGATATTAATATTCCTACTGCAACTGAAAGTATTAAAGCTTGTCCTGTTACTTCTAAAACTCCTTTATCATCATTCTCGCCAGTTTTTCTAGAAATTAAAGCTATCGTTCCTGTAGCAATCAACTGAGTTACAACAATAATAACACCAATAACTGAAGTACCAATACCAGCTGCAGCAGCCTCATTAACTCCTATGTTAGACACAAAATACATATCTATTATCTCTAATAATGTCTGTAAAATCTGACTTATCATAACGGGCCATGCTAAACTCCATATTATCTTTAATCTACTATCATTCTCCAAAATCATATAATCACCTTTTCCAAGTATTAATATCTTTATTTTAACATATTTAAAAAAATTTCTAAATTCTGCCTTTATAATATGATATAATATTATAAATAAATTATGGAGGTTATGTGTATGTCTTATATGACAATTCGGCAAATAAGACATGAAATGTGTCTAAATAAACTGCGAGAATTAGGCTGCCAAGTTGTATCAATTCAAGGTGTTATGTTCTACGTTAAATATACCTTAGATGAATTAAAAATCGAATATATGTATCATATTAACCCCGACAATACATATTATCTAGAAAGAATAAAACCTTATGTAGTTTCAGCAGGTGTAATGGAATCAGAGGATAAAGTTGTTAACGCTATAATAATAGATATTGAACAATTCAAAAATGCAAAACACAGCAAAAATTTCAAAGCCTTCATTGAAGTAGATACCGAACTTTCAAAAGCTGTTAGAGCATTTGAAGATTTATATCTATACTACAATATTTCAAAAGAAGACACAGAACTTATAAAAAAAGAAATTAATAATGTCATGGAATTATTAAAAGAAGTTAAAAATAGAAGTGATAGAGTATTTTTCAAAAAAGACCCAGAAAGTTTCTAAAATACAACTATTTATTGGATTTAAGCTTTTCTAACAATTTTTGAAGGTATCTGTAGATTTTTGTAGAAATATATTAGATAATATACGTTCTAAAGGAAGGAGAGTTAAAATGCAGGAATTTGATAAAATATCAATCGCCGAAATATCAAAAAAAGATATGCTTATGATTATTGAAGCTCTTGAATATACTGGGAAGAATACAAATATCGACTCTTTCTTAAAACTTAGAAACAATATTATAAAAGAACTTAGTGAACTTGCTGACAGTACTGAAGATGAATTTATACAATATTTAAAAAAATAACTTTTTACCCCGTAATCAAACGGGGTTTTTGAATTTAAAGAATCTGTAAATTCCTGCTTTTGTCTTAATATATGTAATAAATAATTTTTCTGTTTCTTCTTTATTAACTACTTTACATTTATTTAAAAGCGAATGATTAAATTCTTCTTGGACATTATATTTAAAAACATCAGGCATATAATAATTTTTTATATAAAGACTTTCTGGGTTTATTCTACTTTTTCTAAGTCTTAGCAAATAACCTGCTAAACTTTGTATAAAATTCTTATCCTTGTATTCTATAAGCTCACTGTTATTTTGAACAATTAAACCTAGAATTCCATATAAAAAGAAATTATAGTGTATTTGACTAAATTCTTTTATATCACCTCTTAAAATATCTAATACTTTCCCTAATATATAGAAATTATTATTTATTGATTTTCCATTAAATAAATTTAGCAATTCAATCCTAGTTTTCTCAAAATCTATTACAAAATTCCCAGGAAAAGTTGCAATATCTGCTCTATAATATTTATTATACTTACTAATTAACTCTTTTTGGGATAATCGTATTATTTCCTCTTTTAAACTGCTTATAATTTTATCATAATCTTTTTGACCATTTAATATCAAATATAGTATCTTAGATAATATTATACATTTCTGTAAAATAAATATATTGCCAGTCGTAAACAAAATATTTTTTATAACCTCTGATAATATAACATCCCATTGAGTGTTTGCAGCTACAATCGGAAATATTCTTGCATAAACACTATCATCAATTTCAATCCAATAAGTTTTGTCATCAAATTTATTTACAGAATTTATTAGTGGTTTATTACTTCCATGTCTATAACTTATCCATAATTTTATTTCTTCTTTAAATCTTGTATATTCTACAATTGTACCTTCAACATTCATCGAAGGTATTAAAGATTTTACTGTAATTATAAATAATTCAACTATATACGACCACTGCCCTTTTATTTTTTTCTGATTTATTGCATTAGACTTACTAACAAAATATCTTAAGCTATCGCCGTATACAGCATTATTTATAAAATATCTAATCTTATCTTCCAATTTGCCAACACTCCTTTGCTCGATATGTATAGTATAACAAAGTTTATGTATAAAAGAAATAGGAACTAGCATTTAGCTAGCTCCTCTATTTCCAATTCTGATATTCTTTTTGAAACATAGCCGCATATTTAAGTACTTTTTCAGAATAAGTACTCTTTGCAGGGTTACTTGTCCAACTTCTAGATGCCATATACCTTTTTAGCCCATATTCTCCTCTATTATACGCTGTAAGTACTTTGTGTATATCACCGTTAAAAATCACTTTTAAATATTTAAGTTGTGTTGTGAATAATTCAATATTATATTTAGGGTCAAACAGTAATTCAGGTTTAAATTCTTTCTTCATATTAAATGCAATCTGACGAGCTGTACTTTCCATAAGCTGTCCTAATCCTCTTTCTCCTAAAGTGCCAACACAGTTAGGATCAAAATTACTTTCTAATTTCATCAACCCCAACACAATAAAAATATTTAACCCTTTTTCATTACATTGTTTTAAAAGAAATGCACTTTCCACTTCTGTTAAATTTGTCTTATTTTTTATATATTCTATAAGAGCATAATCTTTAATATATTTTTTTATTTCTGTATTTTCAATTACCTTATCATTATTTACAACGCTCAAATCTAAAACATTATAATCATCACTATTTAACATTATCGCATATACCGTACTTCCAAATATTAAAGTAACTACAAGTATAGTCGATAACACCAATTTTTCTCTCATTTTTAACCCTCCTTTCTTAATGGCACAAGGGTTATTATATAAATTAAGCTTAAGCCAGTCAAAAATGTTACATTATCTTAAATAATCCTATTATGGTAATTTATACCCCAAATCGAACCTTTTTTAAGTTTTATAATCAAAAATGAAAAAAACCTCCTTTGATTTAATAGTGGTAGGAGGTTTGTTTTAAAAATAAGGAGGCAGATATTATCTGCCTCCTTACCATTTAATTCCTATAAATCTAGGATACGACATTCCTTTAACTTTACCATCTTTTTCGAAAATTATCAATCGGCCTAGTCTTTTTTCAGGATTGTATTTCCAACCTTTTCTATTTTGTTCTTCTATGAATTTATTAAAAAAATATTTGTGATTTACTTCTTCAGGTCCTTCCCATTGTGAAGGTTTTATTTTTGCTATGTAGTGATGGGTAAATGGTATTCTAACAACCTCTTTACTTGAACATAAGGATACAACAAAGAAAGATAAATGAAAACCTAAATACAGCAATAAAGCAGCAATAAATATTGATGTTAAAGTGATTATATATTTCATACTTCCCCCAAATATTGATGTTAGAGTATTTATATATTTCATACTTTCCTCTCCATCTCTGATAATAGATGAAAAATTAAAAGATGTAAACAGTTACAGATATAATAGTGCAAGATCATCATCAACCACGTCTAACATTGTTTCGATTCCTTATAGGTAAGCTATAAACTATGGTTAAAAAAGTTCGTATAATGTGTATTATACGAAGTTTCAATTCCTTATATAGATAAGCTATAAACAAAGAAAGAAAAGTCATATTTGCAACTGCACAACGTTTGTTTCAATTCCTTACAGGTAAGCTATAAACCTTATATGTGGCGTGACGTTAGAAGGGGCCGTTCGCGTTTCAATTCCTTATAGGTAAGCTATAAACCTAATCCGTTGAGGCGATTAAGTTTTATACAAACAGAGTTTCAATTCCTTATAGGTAAGCTATAAACCGGAATTTACTTGCTAGAACAGAAACATTATCCTAGGTTTCAATTCCTTATAGGTAAGCTATAAACCAATCGCTTATATTGATATTACTATATTTAAAAAATTTTGTCAATTATTGATTTTTTTATGTTAATTCCTACTAATATACTAGGGTTTCACCCTTCTATACATTGAAATTTACACGTTTTGTGCAAAAAACAAAAAGTCGTCGATCCCCAGGGGTTTTTGCACTACTGGGGGTCGACGACTTTTTGAAGAAGTGATTGAACTTCTTTATAGCTCATTTTTATTAGCTGTATTTACTGCTCTTTTATGCTCTTTGTGGAATGCTTCTGCCATTTTCCTTCTTAATAATAGCCTCTTTTATATCTCTTTCTGTATCCAATATGTTCCATCCTATTTCTAATAATAATCATGCATTTATTATTTCATATGGTAAATCTGTTAAATTTGTTCTTATCCTTAAGATATCGACATTTTTTATTTTTTAATTACAAATAAAGTTTTTGTATCTAAAATATTGATATAAGTCTAAAATCTGCATAATATATAAATATAAATAAATTTTTTGTAAATCTGCCTTACAAGGAGATGTATTTTATGGGAAAAATCGCAAGTATGATTTTATCGGTTCTATTAATCCTTGGGTTAATCGTATCAATGTTTTCAACAAAAGTAGAAACCATTGATGAGTTGCTCGCACCTTATAAAATGGCTATCGATAGAATAAACGCAGAGCTAATGTCTAGTACTTATATCCTAGATAAAAATAAAGAAAAGGTTTTTAATAATATTAAAGATATGTCTCCAAATGAAATTAAGAAACTACTCCATGAAGAGTACAGAACTCCTACCTTTTTAGGTTCATCACACAAAACTCCATCTGATTCTAATAATCATACAAAAGATAATGCTAATAATACTATAGATACTTCAATTAATGCTAAATACAGATATGGTGATTATATCAGAGAGAATGCTATGGGAAAAGAATCTGAACCAAAATTATTACCTAATTTTAGTGGACCAATCCATGTAATGCTTCTTCAGTAGTTATTCTTTAAATAAGGATTGAGAAGTGCCATATTAAATAAGATGAGAGTTAGAATTTATCAATCTATACATGGAAATCTTCTTATATTCTCATCTATATCCCATTTTTCTGAGTTGCTTGTATGATCCCTTCCACATTTTCCATTTTCTCATTTTCTTTATTCTTAACCTTCTTTTTATCCAAGTCATTAATTCCCAGAACATCCTTTTGCAGTTGGCAATCCTAAAATAGTTTATCCATCTTTTAAAAATAGGATTGAGTTGGTTTACCATTATTTCTATATTCCTGCTGCTGTTTCTTGGGGCTATTCCCTTTATTTATATTTCCCTGCTCTCCATTTAGGTTTAGCAAAGATTAGTATATCATCTGCATATCTTAATGTACACATATTATTTACTCACTAGTGTTCAACAAATGTAAAAATAAACCTTTGACAAAATAGAATATGATAAATATTCAAGAAATTCCATAAAGTTAGGTATAAAAATAGTCAGCAACCTTTGGTTTAATATAATTACACCTAAAAAATATTAACCAAAGAGGTTACTGACTATGGGGAATTATATCAAATTTTTGAAAAATTTATAGATATTATTAAATTCGTTAGCTTAGGTTCTTTATCTAATTATAATAACAAAATTGATTATAAGTTTTTTATTCCAATAATGGATGAACTTGTTAACAAATCTTTAGATTCATTAACTCCAAGTGAGAAAATCAAAAAATAAATAAAGGTATTCCTGAAAAAATTAAAGAAACTAAAATCATTTACGATAAAATTGTCTACTTAGGCAATGAGTATGTTAATAAAACATCGAAAAAATATCGTTAGAACATCTTATAGTTTAAAAGTCAATGGAAATATTTCTTAATTATTGAACACTAGTATTCAGGTTTATATAAATATAATTTTTTAAAATTAGGTTATTCATTCCATCAACTTAATACTATTATGCATTCAGAGCAAATTTCTTTTCTAAAAACTTTTCATATAATTCAGCATATAGCATTGAAGAATTTAATAATTCATCATGAAGCCCCCTAGATTCTATTTCACTATTATTAATTACTATTATTTCATCAGACAATAATTTAATTACATCTAATTTATGCGATACAATTATTCCTTTTGAACCTGATATATACTTATTAAGAACTTGTAAATTTTCTTGTTCAGAAATGAGATCTAGATTTGTAAATGGTTCATCAATAATAATTGGAACATCAATTTCCGGTAATAAAAAGCGGGCTAGAGCAACTTTATTTTTTTCTCCACCAGATAAATACTTTCCTCTTTGTCCAAAGTTTCGCCCACTCAAATAGTCTAATTTTAAATCTGATAATATTAGCCTATATTTTTCTTCTATATAATATTTTCTTGATACATATATTTGTGAAATAAAATCTGCAGTTTCAGCTAAATTATTGAAGTTTAAACTATTTCTTATTTTATTCAATATATTTTTGTTTTTACATTCTTCATCTGTTAAATTATAAATTTCTTTTATTATTTTTTTAACATTTTCATTTTTATCTAAATTTGGATTTTCTTCTGATATAAGCCAAGTTAAGCTTTCTTTTATTAAATTTTTATAAATATCAATTTCTTTATAGTATTCATTTTTTGAAATCCCTTTCTTGCCTAATGTTATATTAAACAACAGATCATCATCGAAAATTTCTACATCCTGACTGTAATATCTAAAACATGAATAAATCATATTCATAGGTATGTTAGAAATATTAGTTTTTCCATAAATTATTTCTCCTTTTGTCGGAGTTAATTCACCAGTTAATAATTTTAATAATGTAGTCTTCCCTTCTCCAGATATGCCAACGATTCCATACACTTTGTCCAGTTTTATATCTATGTTCTTGAGAATTATTGTATTATCATATGAAAAACTTATATCTTTAATTATCAATTCATTTTTATTTGGTAAATGAACCTTAATAGGCACATCAAATATATCGGAACTTCTTGAATAGAGCATTTGAAATTTATTTAAAGCTCCATAAATTTGCTTTATACTTAATATAGGCAAAAAGACTATATTAAAATACGAAGTCATAGTTATAAAAGAGGATACATCTAATTTAGAGTTTAATATTTCTATCATCGATACAATGAAAAAAACTGTTATTGCAATATTTTTTACATTTTCTATAATAGTGTTACCCAAAGTATCATAAACAGACGCTTTTTTAATATAACCATCTCTTTCATCAATAATATCCTCTAATCTTTTTAAATATTGAGATATGCTGCCATAACTCATAATAGATCTTCTATTTTCTATAAATTCTAAAACCTTTGGATTTAATTTAAAAACTAGTTCTCTAGCTAATGCAAAATTTTGTGTAAAAAACTGAGTACATACTTTTATACCAAAAGCCATTACAATATAAGAGACTAGTATGATTAAAAAAAAGCTCCAAGTCCAAGAAAGAGTTATTATTATGGTAACAATAGCTGCAATAAACACACCTATACTAAAAAAATAATTTGTTTCTAAAAGCATACTAAACTGTTCAGAATCACTGAAAACTCTACTCATAAATGCCCCTGAACCTCTCGTCTTAATTATTTTATTTTCCTTTTTTGATATAGATGTTAACATATTCATAGTAATATTTTTTTGAAGTGATATTCTTATGCTGTTTAACAAAAATACTTCTATAAATTTTATGCCTGATAATAAAATACTTAATACTAAAAAGATAAATATAGAACTTTTATACATTTGCTTTTGTAGTATATCATCAATAATATGTTTTTGTATTAAAGGGATTAATACAATTAATATATTTGTTAAAAGTGCAATAAAGATTAAAATAGCTATATTTCTTTTATCTTTACCATCTAATCTTTTTTTCATAAATAAAATTAACTTCTTTAAGTTGCCTAACACATTATACCTCCTTTATACCTTTTTCCTATGACACTGCCAATATTCTTTTCAAATGTTTTTCGCTTAATTCCGGTATCAAAGCTAAACACAACTCTGTCATTTTTTGGAATAAGTACACCAGTATGGATTCTTTTTATTTAGGGAATCAGTTAATATATAATCATTATAAAAACAACCATGTGAACAGGTGTATTGATTCCAGCATTTATTACACTCTTCTGTCGTAAAAGAAAAATCTTTAATCTTTTCTTGATTCATGACATTACCGAGCTTATAGTTATTTTCTGATGAAAAGCAATGACGCGGACGTTGTTCATTTTGAACTTTTTCATTTCCATCAATACTAAAGCCCTATACTAAAATTATTCATAGCGATATAATCTATAATTTTTTCATTTAGCAACGTACCATTTGTAACTAGATGAAATTGGATATTTTTACTATCAATATATCTTTCTTTTATATATTCACAAGTTGAAACTAATTGATTATATGCCATCAAGGGTTCCTTGGTGAGGAAAATAATGTTATCTTGTCTGTTTATTGGTGCTTTATTCATAAAGAAGTCTACTGCTTTTCTAGCAATATCTATACTCATTATTCCTTCATCTTTTAGTTTAAGTATAATGGCCAACTATCTGCAGCGCCACATCCTGCATAATGACAAGATAATGAAATATTACTATGTGCAACTTTCTTCTTCAAGATAGCTGGTATTAATACTTTAATTTCCATTTTAATAAACCTCCTTTCTGTTTAAATGTAATTAATAAATTTTGCATGCATTATAATCTAATAATTTTTGTTCACTAGTATTGAACAAACATAAAAATAAACCCTCAACAGAATAGAATATGATTAATATCCAAAAAATTCCATAAGGTTAGGTATAAAAATAGTCAGCAACCTTTGATTTAATATAAATTACCCCTCAAAAATATTAACCAAGAAGGTTACTGACTATGGGGAATTATATCAAACTTTTTGAAATACAATCACTTCCTTTTGTTTATTTTTCTAATCAACTTCCAAATAAAACCAAGTTTTGTGTTAAAAATTTACAATGTTTTTCTATATCCACTGCCTTTTCTAATCTTTCTAAAAATTTATGTAAAACATCTTAATAGTTAGGCCGATGATAATTGCCAATCTAATGATATATTTCTTAATCCAATTATATATACATACATATGTAATGTCAATCATTTTTTGTTTTTTATGTAATCATTTGTATATTTAGGTTGAATATATCTTAAATAGAATGATATCTCTATTTTTAACAGCAATACCTACCAAAGCTAATACTAACCAATATCGCAGTCAATATTACTGATTATAATAAAAAGAACCTCTTTTGTTTAATTTACTGGTTTACTACTAAATCAAAAGAGGTTCTTTTTTTATACAATTTTCCTAATCACTAACTTGTATTTATCTCTCACTCTACATCTTATCTGGTGCATCAATGCCTAATAATCCTAAACCAGTTTTTAATACAGTTTTTACAGCGAATACAAGTAATAATCTTGCTTTTTGTATATTTTCATCTTCTACAATTATAGGACATTCGTGATAGAACTTATTAAACGCCTGAGCTATATCTACTATATGTCTTGTAATTATAGAAGGTTCATTCTTTTCCATAGCATTTACTATAGCTTCAGGGAATGATTGAAGCAATCTTATAACATCAACTGCTTCCTGATTAGTTAATATTGAATAATCAACATCATTAGTAATATCATATTGTTTTTTGTTTAGTACACTATTTGCTCTTGCATGAGTATATTGAACGTAAGGACCTGTTTCTCCATCAAAGCTCAACATTCTATCCCAATTAAATACAATATCTTTTATCTTATTGTTACTTAAATCGTTAAAAATTACTGCTCCTATACCAACTTGTCTAGCCACTTCATCTTTATTTTCTAAATTTGGATTCTTTTCTTCTATTATTTCTCTTACTTTGTCAATCGCTTTATTTAATAATTCTTCTAATAAAATTACATTACCTTTTCTAGTTTGCATTCTACCTTCTTCTGTGCTTACACGTCCAAAAGGTACATGTTCTAATTTATCCGCCCATTCAAATCCCATTAGTTCAATAACTTTGAACCATTGAGCAAAATGTAAATTCTGTGAATAATCTGTTACATAAAGTGCCTTCTCAAAATCGAATGTTTCTTTTCTATAAATAGCTGCTGCTATATCTCTTGTTGGATATAAAGTAGCACCATCACTCTTTAACACTAAGCAAGGAGGCATATCAAACTCTTCTAAATCAACTACATATGCTCCCTTACTTTCTTTAAGCAGATTTTTTTCCTTTAATAGCTCTATTACTCTATCCATTTTGTCATTGTAAAAACTTTCACCTGTAAAATAATCAAATTTAACTTTTAGTAATTCGTAAATTTTATTAAATTCCTTTAAACTTAAATCTACAAACCAACTCCATAACCTTCTAGCCTCTTCATCTCCGTCTTCAAGTTTTTTGAACCATCTTCTTCCTTCTTCTTCTAATTCAGGATTTAATTCAGCTTCATCATGGAATTTTACATAAAGCTTTAATAAAGTCTTAATAGGCTCTTTTTCTATTTCCTCTTTATTTCCCCACTTTTTATATGCAGTAATTAATTTTCCGAATTGCGTACCCCAATCACCTAAATGATTTATACCAATACAATTATATCCAAGAAACTCATATATTTTATACAGAGAATTCCCTATTACAGTAGAACGCAAATGTCCTACGTGGAACGGTTTTGCAATATTGGGTGATGAAAAATCTATAACAATATTTTTGCCACTACCCATATCTGATGAACCATAGTTTTCTTTTTTTGAAAAAATTTCTTCTAATACAGTTTTAGCCAAAACTTTTTTATCAATAAAGAAGTTTACATATGGTCCAACATTCTCAATCTTCTCAAAATACTCTTTGCCATCTAAAGTTTCTGCTATCTCTTGAGCTATTAGATTTGGAGCTTTTCTAAACGTTTTTGCCAACTTAAAACATGGCATAGCATAATCTCCCATGTCATAATCTGGTGGAATTTCTATTAATGCTTCAACATCTTCTTGGCTTAAAGATTCTACCTGCTCACTAACAATTCGTGCAATCTCTTTTTTGAAATCTATCATTTTAAAACCTCCTTTATATGATTTATGTATTATTTTCCATCAAACAAAAAACTCTCATCTCTTGAAGAGACGAGAGTTAATCCCGTGTTACCACTCTTATTGGCAAGTCTAACTTGCCCACTCTAACCCTTTAACGCAGGGATACGTCTTATCCTACTAAATTTCAGACAGCTTCTCCAGGGTGCGCTTCAGATAAACCTCCATGCCAGGCTTCCACCGTCCCCGGCTCGCTATTACTTCAGTTTATCCTACTCTCCCCTTCAACGAATTTGACTGTTTTTTATCATAATATACCACATTATTTTTTGTAAATCAAGGGGCTTTAAAAAATTATCTTAGTCCTATCTATTGACTTTATATCTTTACATCCTGTTAATATCATTGCCTGCAATAATTCTTTCTTCATCTTGTTTAAAACTGCAGTGACGCCTTCTTCATATCCTCCATATGCTCCAATAATAATAGGCCTACCCAATAATACTGCATCTGCTCCCAGAGCCAACATTTTAAATACATCTACTCCTGAACGTATTCCTCCATCAGCTAAAATAATAATTTTGCCTTTAACAGCATCTACTATCTCTGGAAGTACTTTAGCTACTCCTGGAGTATGGTCTAAAACTCTTCCTCCATGATTAGAAACAACAATAGCTTTTGCACCGACTTGGACAGCTATTTCTGCTTCATCCGGTGTCATAATACCTTTTAATATAAAAGGTAAATCGGTAGATTCAATTAATTCCTTCAATTCAGATTTAGTTTTTGGTCCAACAGGCTGGCCTTTAAGAGCCATAGTTATAAGCCCTGCACCATCTATATCAACACCAATAGCTAGAGGTTTAACTTCTTCTGCTTTTCTTATATTTTCTATAATTTTTTCATTTTCTCTAGGTTTAATTATTGGTATGCCCATTCCATTTACATTTTTTATTCCTTCTAATCCAGTTATATACATAGATAAATCGGCTGTATCCCCTGTCATACCAATCGTTCCAGCTGAAATACTGCCTTTGAGAACTGCTTCAACATACTCTTCTTCTGTTAGTGCTCCACCCATATTAAAACTGTTTCCTGTTACAGGAGCAGATATTATAGGAATATTTAATTTTATCCCAAACAATTCTATAGAAGTATCAGGAGTTTTAGCATCATGAATTGTCCTCATCTTAAGCTGTATCTTTTTTAATTCTTCTACATTATTTTTAAACGATGTACCAGTACCAACTCCACCCATTCCTGGGACTTCACCTGCACAAGCAATGCCATTGCATTCGTTACAAACTCTACAATATCCTTTCATCCTTTTTCTAGCAGTTTCATAAATTTGCTTTATATCCATACTAAACCCCCTAAAATATTTATATAATTATATTACTTATCTGGAAGGAAATCACTACTAAAATAGAACTGCTTACTTAAATCTACTCCATTTATATTTTTAACAACTTGTCCTTCTATTTTAAACATAACGCTCTCATTTCCATCGAAAAATGTTAACGTATTTACTATTGAATCAATAGCAATTTTTGTAGATTGTTCATCCTTTGGCATGTTATCTATAAATTCTTTTGATAAATCAACATATACAACACCATTTTCCTTAGTTAAGCCTAAAAGTTTTGTACCTTCTGGAATTGGTGATATAAAATCTTTAAAACCGTTAAAATTTATTAGATGCTCTAATGCTATCCATTCAATACTTTTATCTTTTAATCTTGGATCATCTGCTTTGATTGTATATTTTTCAGCAAAAATGAACGGAATAGATTTTTGTTTTAAATATAAAACATAGTCTACTTCTTCAACTTTATTCTCCTCAACATTTTCAGATTTAGATTCATTTTTAACTTCCGTAACTGCATTGTCTTTCAAATTTTCTTGATCTTCTTTAATTTTGTCTTTTTTTGAACACCCAACAAATAAAGTTGTTATAAGAGTTACTGTTAATAAAATAGTTATCAGCTTTTTCATATTATCTCCTCCTAATTCAAATTAATTTATTTAGAAATATAATCTAAAAAATCATTTTCTGTGCATACTTTTATACCATTTTTCATAAGCAACTGTGCTGTGATTCCATTGCCTTCCGTTATTTTTCCTGAAAATGTGCCGTCATATATATAACCTACCCCGCATGAAGGACTTTTTGATTTTAATATTGCCAGCCTTGCCCCTACTGCTTTAGCAATTTTTAATGTTTCATATCCTCCTTTTAAAAAATTTTCTGTAACATCAATTCCTTCTTTATTTAATACCCTAATTTCACCATCTTTAATAACTATTTCTGAAGGGACTCTAGGTGTAGGAAGTCCCCCTAACTGTTCAGGGCAGACTAATATTGCTTTTTTACTTTTAAATAATTCATATACTTTTTCATTAAAATTATTTCCTCCATCATATTTACAATTAATTCCAACTAAACATGCACTTATTATAATCATACTCTAACCTCACTTTAGTTCAACTATAGTTACTCCTGTGCCACCTTCACCAAAATTACCTAACCTAAAATTTTTAACATGACGATGCGATTTTAATAGCTGTTTTATTCCCGCTCTTAATACGCCAGTACCCTTTCCATGTATAATAGTAACTTGTTTTAACCCTGCTATATATGCATCATCAAGGTACTTGTCTGTATCAAGTAAAGCTTCTTCTAATGTTTTCCCCCTCAAGTCAAGTTCAGTTTTTATATACTTAGCTTTAGAAGTAATTATCTTTCTTGTTCCAAAATTCTCATCCGTTAGTTCATTATCTTTAGCTCTAGCTAAATTACTAACATGAACATTTATCTTCATAATACCAACTTGCACAACTAAATTTCCATCTTCATCTGGCTCAGACATTACAGTTCCTGTCTGGTTTAAATTAAGTAAAGTTACAGTATCTCCTGGTTTTAAATCTTTCGGTGGTTTTCTGTTCTTTTTGTTCAATAAGTTTTCTGTTAGTTCAGCTTGTAAATTATCAAGCTTATTTTTTAATCTATCATTTGCTTCTTGAATTTTTTTATTCTTCTCTTTATCTATTTCTATAGAAATCTCTCTAAGTTGTTTTATAATATTATCTGCTTCTTCCTTTGCTTCTTTAATAATCTTTTTTGCTTCCTGTTTAGCTTCAAATAATAGTTTTTCTCTCTGTTTATTTAATTTTATTCTCTTTTCATCTAATTCCTTTTTCAATCTGTCTATATCTCTTTTCAGTTTTTCAGATTCCTCTCTATTTTGCTCTATTATTCTTCTGTCTCTCTCAATCTTTGCCAAAACATCTTCAAATTCAATGTTTTCCCTGGAAATAAAATCTTTAGCTCTTTCAATAATAAAATCTTGAAGCCCTAATCTCTTTGATATTTCAAAAGCATTTGATTTTCCAGGTACACCGATTAACAACCTATATGTTGGGCTTAATGTTTCTATATCAAATTCAACTGAAGCATTTTCTACACCTTCAGTTGTCAATGCATAAATTTTCAACTCACTATAGTGAGTAGTCGCAATTGTCTTTGCTCCTATACTATGAAGGTAACTCAATATAGCCATTGCCAAAGCAGCACCTTCTGTAGGATCAGTACCAGCACCTAATTCATCAAACAAAATAAGATTATTAGGTTGTACATTTTTTAAAATTTCTACTATATTTGTCATATGAGAAGAAAACGTACTTAAACTCTGCTCTATACTTTGCTCATCACCAATATCTGCAAAAATCTTATCGAACACAGCAATCTGACTACCAAAATCTGCTGGTACAAAAAGTCCAGACTGCCCCATTAATGAAAGTAATCCAACTGTTTTTAATGTAACAGTTTTACCACCTGTATTAGGTCCTGTAATCACTAAAGTATCAAATTCTTTTCCTATGTGAATATCTATAGGTACAACTTTATCTTTATCTATTAATGGATGTCTACCTTTTTTAATGTTAATATAACCTTCTTTGTTAAGTTCAGGCTTAACCGCTTCCATTTCTAGTGCTAGTTTTGCTTTAGCAAATATAAAATCTAATTTTGCCAATATATCTATATTTGTTTTTATATTGTCTGCTTTTTCAGCTACTAAACTTGTCAATTCGGCTAAAATTCTTTCAATTTCAGCCTTTTCTTTTAGCTTAAGTTCTTTTAACTGATTGTTTAATTCAACTACTGCCATAGGCTCAATAAATAATGTTGCCCCACTAGAAGATTGGTCATGTACTAAACCTGGAAAATTACCTCTGTACTCTTGTTTTACAGGTACCACATATCTATCTTGTCTTATTGTGATAATAGATTCTTGTAAATACTTTCTATAAGTTGATGAATTAATAATTGAATTTAATTTGTTTCTAATTGCTTCATTTTTAGATTCTATTTGCCTTCTTATATTTCTTAACGTTTGACTAGCATTGTCAGATATTTCTTCTTCACTAATAATTGACTCAAAAATTCTTTCTTCTAATTCTCTAAATGTTGACAGTAAATCTACCATATTTTCTATTATTGGATAACTAGAATTTTTATCTTCCTTACTTTTCTTAACAAATGTACTCATTCTCCTAGCTGCTCTTAGAGTATCCGCAATTTTTAACAAACTTCCTGGACTAAGCGAAGCTCCTATCTGTGCTCTTTTTAGTTCAGCATATACATTATGAATGCCAGCTAGAGGAGGTCTTCCTCTTTTGATTATTAGTTTAACAGCTTCATCTGTTTCTTCCAACATCTTCTTTACCTCATAAAAATCATTACTTGGCTTAAGTTTATTTATTAATTCTTTACCTAAAGAGGATTCAGCTTTCTCTAATAACTTGTCTATTATCTTATCATATTCAAGAACCCTTAATGTCTTTTCATTCAATTTATTCACCTACTTTCTCTACATTGTCTAGTATATTTCTATTTTGATTTATTCTAAAGAACTCCTCTATAGTAGTGTCCTTTAGTTAAACCTCTACTCTTTTTAATTTTATTAATAAACTCTATAACATTCTTTTCATTTATATTATTGTTAGCAAACTCATAATACATTGTCTGTATTTCTTTTATATCATCTTCAAATGTAAAATCTAATCTAACCATATCTACTTTACTATCATAAATTTCTTTTAAATTCTCAATAACTACCAGTGGTTGACTGTTATATATTGTAGTAGCTCCACTTTTTCTAATAATCCTAAAAACTTTACCTAACCTGTCTTTTAATCCATAACCATATCTAAACTTACATCTATCACATTCTTTATCTGATAAACACCCTTTAATAATAGAAAATGGACAATATTTGCTTATCATCACGGGCAAATAACCATACCCTATAGTTTCGCAGATTAAATTAGTATTTAGACAAATATTTTTTATCTGATTTAATTTTAGCTCCGGTGATAAAGTAACACTTTTTACACCATATTCTTCAAGAAACTTGAGAGTAAAGCTATTAAATGCATTAATACCTATATCACAATGTATATTAGTATCAAAATTCTCTTTAATATATTTCAGAGTTCCTAAGTTAGAAACACTTATTCCATCAATATTTTCGATACCAATACTTTCAATTTGGCAATTTAAAGTTTCAAAATCTGAACTTGCCAAAATTCTTTCAGTCTGCAAATAAACCTCTTTACCATGTTTTTTTATTTCTTCAATACTTTCATTAATTCCTTCCCAATAACTAATATATACTCTGTCTAACTTATTTAAATCAATTTTTTCAAACTGCTTAAATGACTGTATACTAACACTTATTAACTTATTATTTGTTTTAACGTAAGGTTTACTTTTTCCTATAATATCTTGCATTTTATTTAAAATATCTTTTTCATTTATCTCAATCCTTTCGTTTATTATAGCTCTTTTTTCATTTAATTCTTCTATAGCTTCTCTTCTTAACTTATTCAATACACTAACGGGAATCATAGAATTATTTTCTAATTTTATGTTTATATCTTTAAGAACATAATGAGTTCCACCTAATTTACTTAATTGTTTTATTACTTTTTCTTCTGTAAGATGTATATTTGTTCCTTCTTGCACCTTTTCTTCACTTTCAATTGTAACATAATTACCTCTATCATCCCATAAAAGCATCTTAATAGGATGCCCTATTTTTATCTCAACTTCCATATAAATGTCTATCTTCTTTAATTTATCTCTTTCAGTAAATGATTTTCTTGCCTTTTCTAATAAAAGTACATCAGAAGTCTTATATACCTTACTATTTTTCTTTATATTACCAATTTTCTTTATCTTGGCTACTTCTCCTTTTCTACAAGATTCTACTCGTTTTCCTTTTAAAAAGATAGAATTTACTATAATCCCATTCTTATTACCCTTATTATCAGTTATTTCTATTCCATCTCCTACATTCAAACTATCTTCTAATAAAATGTATATATACTTTTTATCTACATCAATAACTTTCCCAATATATACTCCTCTATTGTCAGGTCTATCTATCGCTACTAAATCTTTACCAAAATCGCCCAGAATATATCCTTTTGTAAACTTTCTATTGAAAATTTGCAATAATTCTTTCTTATCTTCTTTAGAGATTACTTTATCAATTCCGTTATATAAATTATCTAATGCCTTCCTATATTTGCTTACTATAACTGCAACATATTCTGGCCTTTTCATCCTTCCTTCTATTTTCAATGATATAATACCTGCTTTTACTATCTTATTTAAATCTTCTATAGTATTTAAATCTCTAGTACTTAATAAAAATCTTTTATCTAATTCTGAAGATACTATTTGCCCTGTTTCTGAATTAACTAATGTATAAGGCATTCTACACGGTTGTGCACATCTACCTCTGTTACCACTACGACCACCTATTATACTGCTCATTAAGCACTGTCCAGAATAAGAAATACACAATGCTCCATGAATAAATCCTTCTAATTCTATATTAGTTTTATCTTTAATGTACCTAATTTCCTCTAAAGATAACTCCCTACCTAAAACTACTCTAGTAAAACCAAACTCCTCCAAAAATTTTGCTCCGTATTGATTAATAATAGTCATCTGAGTACTTCCATGAATCTCAAAATCAGGTAGTAATTTTCTTACTAAACTAGCTAATCCTAAATCTTGTATTATTATAGCGTCTACATCTATGTTATATAAAAAGGATATATACTCCAATGCCTCTTTAAACTCAGAATCACTTAATAAGATATTGACAGTAACATATACTTTAACATCTTTTATATGTGCATATTCAACAGCTTTTTTTAATTCTTCTCTGTCAAAATTCGATGCATACTGCCTAGCATTAAACATCTTCCCACCTAAATAAACTGCATCTGCTCCATTTTCAACTGCTGCATAAAGTGACTCAATACTTCCAACTGGAGCTAATAGTTCTACTTTTTCTTTCACATGTACCATCTCCTGATAATGTCTTTTAAAGTTAAGTACAAATAAATAAAGAGTAGCTTACTACTCTTTGTTTTTAAGCTTATTAATCTCTATTATAATGTTATCTAAAGACATGTTCAATCTATTTAATTCACTCTTTAATTCCGCAAACTTTTGTTCAAGATATTGAGGGCTGTCTCCATCTTTAAATATCCCTAAATCTTTTCTCCTTAATGGCTCTTCTGCATACTTCTTTATAACACTAAATTTCCCGCAAGCCTCTATTATAGCTTTTTCTACATCACTTTCATCAGCAATTCCTTTTTTTCTTAACTCCTGTCTTAAGTCGTAAATATTAAATTTTTCTTTTTTCATATTTTCCTTTAATAATTTCCCATCTTTAATAAGATAAGTAGGCTTACCATTTATAATATTTGAGATTTTCCTGTTTTTGATTGATATAAAAGATAAAACTATCTCTAATACTGCAATTGTAAATAAAATAAGTACTCCTTCCATAAGTGGCAACTCTTTATCTAATGCTACAGAACTCATTATATGACCAACACCTGTTATAAGTACTATATCAAAAGCACTCAATTCTCCAATAGAACGCTTCCCCATAAAACGAACCATTATAAGTGCTAAAAAATATCCTAAAATAGTCCTCAGTATATATATAAAGTACCCAGAAATACTATTATGCATGAAAATACCTCCACAAATCCTAATTCAAATTATATTTTGTGGAGATAAATACTTTTTATGCAAAAATTTATTTTGTATCAAACGTTCTAATAAATTCTTCTAATTCTTTTTTAGTTTGAACTAGCTCTATTTGTTTTTCATAAAGCTTATTTTGAAGCTCAGTAATAATTCTTTGTGTATTTTGTAATTCTTTTTCCTTCAAATCCAAAGCATGTTCATATTTTTTTATTTTTTTCTGATAGTCACTTAAGTTGTTATTTGCATCATTTAATTTATTACTTAATTCTTCATAACGAGTCTTCATATCTTCAATCTCTGTTTCTTTCATCTTTATAATATTAAGCTTTTCTTCTATCTCATTATCTTTTTCATTTATAATTTTATTTAAATTGTCTACTAAATTCCTGGTTTTATACAACTCATCAGCAATAGTGAACGCTGCAAGAGTTGCAGCCATAGTTTGACTGAGTTTACTGTTTTTTTCTAATATATCTTTAATTTTATTGTCTACATAATTTCCCAATTCCTTAATATATTCTTCAGACTCTTCTCCTATTACTGTATATTCTTGGCCTCTAATTCTAATCGTAACTTTCTTTTTTTCACCCATCAATATCCTCTCCTCTAAGCCATAACTAATATTATATTTCTTTATTAAATATAATATTTCCTGCTATAACTTTATCAAGTTCTATTATATTATCACATAAAATATTAACTTTTTCTATAAAATTAAGCCAGCAATAAAGTATAAAACTTTATTGCTGGCTTTAAATTATCTTAAAGAAGCATCCAATTGCACTTCTAATGCTTTTACTATTCTTTCATGAACCTTTGTTACCTCTTCGTCAGTTAAAGTTTTTTCATAAGACCTGTATGTTATAGAATATGCTACACTCTTTTTACCCTGTGGTATCTGTTTACCCATATATACATCAAACAATTTTACATTTTCAACTATATCGCCACCATTTTCCCAAATTACTTTCTCTATCTCTCTAACCATAATATCTTTATCAACTACTAACGCTATATCACGATTTATAGCAGGATATTTAGGAAGTGGCTTATATTTTTTCTCCAGATTAGTTAAAAACGCTATTATTTCGAAATCTAATTCCGCTATATACAATCTTTCTTTAATGCCATAGTTTTCTAATACTTCTGGATGAATCTCTCCTATCACACCAAGAACATTATTTCCTTTAATTATATTTGCAGTTCTACCTGGATGGAATGTAGCATAGTTTTCTTCTCTAATATATTCACAACCAGTTATACCTAATTTTTTAAGCATTGTATCAACTACACCTTTAATATCAAAGAAATCGACTGAACCATACATTCCTATACAAAGAGTTCTTATTTCATATGGCAGTTCTTCAACAGGTAATTTTTTAGGTATAAAAATGTTTCCTATTTCATAGGCCCAAGCTCTATCTACGCCATAATTATAGTTTCTAGTTAATACTTCTATCATATTAGGAATTAAAGTAGTTCTCATAACACTATAGTCTTCACCTAATGGATTCATAATACGAACGCAATTTCTCTTCATGCTATATTCAGGTAAATTTATCTTATCATAGGCCTTTGGACTTATAAACGAATATGTCGTTATTTCATTTAAACCAAGTCCTTTTAATATATCCTTTGTTATATCTTCAATTTTCCTAATCTTAGATTTATCTCCTCTAGTCAATGTACCAATTAAAGGTTTTGACTGTATCTTGTCAAATCCATAAATTCTGCCTATTTCTTCGATTAAATCTGCTTCAAGTTCAATATCCCTTCTGAATGTTGGGATAGTTACATGAATTTTTTCATTTTCAAATTTAGCTTTAAGCTCTAAACTGTTCAATATTTTTAGCATATCATCTACTTTTATCTCTATCCCAAGTAGATTATTTACCTTTTCTGGCCTTAATGTAATTTCTCTTTCATGAACCTTATCTTCATATATATCAATACTACCTTTTACAACTGTACCAGCACCTATCTCCTCAATTAATTGGCAAACTCTATCGCAAGCCTTACAAGCCAAGTTAGGATCTAAATCCTTCTCAAATCTAGCTGAAGCTTCTGTTCTGAGTCCAACGCCTTTTGAAGTCAATCTTACACTTCGTCCGTCAAAGTTAGCTGATTCTATAAGAATTGTTGTTGTTTCTTCTGAAACTTCACTATTTTCTCCACCCATCACACCTGCAATTGCAATAGGTTTATCCTCATCAGCTATTATGAGCATTGAGTCTTTTAATTCTCTTTCTACTCCATCCAGAGTTACTATCTTCTCTCCTTCTTTCGCCCTTCTTACTATAACTTTTCTTCCATTTATTTTATCAAGGTCAAATGCATGAATAGGCTGACCTAATTCAAGCATAACATAGTTTGTTATATCCACAATATTATTTATCGGTCTAACACCTGCTTCTATAAGTCTTCTTTGAATCCAGGCAGGTGAACTTTCTAGCTTTATATCTTTTACAACTCTAGCATAATATCTTTTACATAAATCCTTATCATGCACTTCAATACCATTTACATAGTCAGCTATATCATCTACTTCTTTGTTTATTTTTATTTCTGGATATTTTAATTCTTTTCCCAAAGTAGCTGCAGTTTCTCTAGCCATTCCCACAATACTTAAACAATCTGGACGGTTAGGTGTTATTTCAAACTCAATTATTTCACCATATAATTCTAATACTTCTTTTATATCTGAACCTAAAGGATATTGTTCAGGTAAAATGTATATACCATCTTTTAATTCTTTTGGTATTAAGTCTTCATCAATTCCAAGCTCTTCAGCAGAACATAACATACCATAAGACTCAATTCCTCTAAGCTTTGATTTTTTTATCTTTAATCCATTGGGAAGTTTAGCTCCTATCAATGCAACCGGTACATAGTCGCCTACTTTGATATTAGTTGCACCAGTTACTATCTGTAACTTCTCTTCTCCCACGTCTATTGTAGTAATAACTAATTTATCTGCATTTGGATGTTTTTCTATATTTAAAATCTTTCCAACTACAACTTTTTCAACGCCTTTATCAACACTTTCAATAGAATCTACGTGTGAACCAGACATAGTCAACTTATCAGCTAATTCTTTTGAGTCAATATCAATATCAACATATTCTTTCAGCCATTTAACTGGTACTAACATAATCTTTCCTCCCTTAAACTATCTTATATTTAAGTAGCACAGTTTCATTAAATACATACTAGAACTGTTCCAAAAATCTCATATCATTTTCAAACAATAATCTAATATTGTTTATTCCATACTTAACCATAGCAATCCTATCGACACCTAAACCAAATGCAAAACCACTATATACTTCAGGGTCAATACCACAATTTTTTAGTACTTTTGGATGAACCATACCGCAACCTAATATCTCCATACTCCATCCAGTGCCATTACAAGCTGGACATCCTTTACCTTTACATTTAAAACATGAAACATCTACTTCTGCACTTGGTTCTGTAAATGGGAAGTAATGAGGTCTAAACCTTACTTTCATATCTTCACCAAATATTTCCCTTACAAACTTATATATTGTATCTTTTAAATTTGCCATAGTTATATTCTTATCTATTACAAGACCTTCAAATTGGTGAAACATTGGTGAATGTGTGTCATCAACATCATCAAATCTAAAAGTTCTACCTGCTGATACTATCCTTAGCGGTGGTTTTACTTGTTTCATAACTCTAATTTGCACAGGGGAAGTATGAGTCCTTAAAAGTATATCATCTGTAATGTAAAATGTATCTGAAGGGTCTCTTGATGGATGATTTTCTGGTGAATTTAGTGCATCAAAGTTGTTATATACTGTTTCAACTTCAGGTCCTTCAACAACGCTAAACCCCATATTCATAAAAACATTTTCCAATTCTTCCATAACACTTATTAGAGGATGTCTGTGGCCTATTATTTTTTCTCTACCTGGCATTGATATATCAATTTTTTCAGCAACTAGTTTTTCTTTTTGCATTTTTTCTTTTAAATCTAGCTTTAGTTTTTCAATTTCTTCTTCTATCATTTCCCTAACTTCATTAGCTATCTTTCCAATAATAGGTCTTTCTTCTTTACTTAAATCTTTCATTCCTCTAAGAACTTGTGTTATTTCTCCTTTTTTCCCTAAAAATTTTATTCTCAATTCTTCTAGTTTTTCTAAATCTGTAACCTTTTTTATTTCATTTAAAGCATTCTCTTTGATTGCATTAAGTCTTTCCTTCATATTTTCTCTCCTTTCATTATTTACTTGAAATAATCTTAATTAATGCTATAGCTAAGAAATATAATCCACTAATTACTAATGAATTTATTAATATTTCTCTTTTAGTTCTTCTATTTTTTCTAAACCTATTTGTTAAATAAGTTATAGTAAAATATGCTATAAAAAACATAAAAGTACTTACTAAATGTACTAACATAACTAATTCCAACTCCCCTTTATACTTTGTAAAAAAATAAACCCCCATCCCAAAGGGACGAAGGTTCTCCGCGGTACCACCCTTATTGCTTGTTAATAACAAGCCTCTCATTTATATAACGGCATAGCCGGCATAAGTCTACTACTATTTCAACTTAGCAGTTCAGGAGTGAACTTCAGTATCCTCTCACCTAGAAATGCTCTCAACCAAAGGCATTTCCTCTCTTAAGGCATCAGATACCTACTCTCTCCATCATTACCATTGACTATATTATATTTTAATACTGAGTTTATCGACAAATTTAATCCAGTACCCAATACCTAATACCTAAACTTTTATCTTATTATAACATGCCATTAATGTATATAACAAGATGACAAATTTCAAGTCTATAGAGCTTTTCTTTGTCTATAAGTTTCATACATTATAACTCCAGATGCTATGGCAGCATTTAAAGATTCTGTTCTTTTCTCTATCGGTATTTTAATTTTATAATCTGACAATTCGATAGCTTCCTTCGAAACCCCCGAACCTTCGTTCCCTATAATCAAAGCAAAATCTTGTCTTAAATCTATATCATAACAAAAATGCTTTGCATCTAATGAAGTAGCTATTATTTTTATGCCAATTTCTTTTAATTTTGTTATGGCTTTTTTTATGCTATCTTCATATGATATAGGCAAATGAAATAATGAGCCCATTGTAGACCTAATAGTTTTAGGATTGAATACATCAACACACCCACTTGTCAACACAATGCCATTTGCCCCAAAAGCATCTGCTGTTCTGATTATTGTACCTAAATTGCCTGGATCTTGTATTTTATCTAAAATTATAATAAAGTTTCCTTCTTTAATAAAAATATCATCTAAATTCACTAAATTAAATTCTATTACAGCTATAATGCCTTGAGGATTCTCTGTATCAGAAATAGTTTTTAATATCTTCTCTGTTATTTTAAACAATCTATATCCTCTTTTATTTATTAAGTTAAACAGTTGTTGCCCTCCAAAAGTATCAAATAGCGATTCTGTATATAAAATTGAATCAATTTTAACATCAGATTTGACAGCCTCTTCTACTGATCTTACACCTTCAACGAAAAATTTTCTCTGTTTCCATCTATCTTTTTTCTTATGAAGTGCCTTAATACTTTTAATCAACGGATTTGACAAACTTGTTATATTAACTTCCATGAAAACACCTCAACTAGCTCTTCTTCTCTAGTTTTCTTAAATCTTCATTATTTCCAATTACTATCAACACATCATCTGCATTTATCACATCATCTGCATAAGGAGAAATATTAATATCTTTACCACGCTTAATTGCCATAACATTTATTCCATATCTTGTTGGTAATTTTAACTCTCTTAAAGTCTTTCCTGCCCATTCCTCCATAGTAGCAATTTCTACTATACTGTAATCTGGAGCTAACTCTATATAATCAAGTATATTAGATGAAACTAGATTATGAGCAACTCTCACACCCATATCCCTTTCTGGGAAAATAACTCTATCAGCACCTATTTTATAAAGTACTTTACCATGTAGTTCACCTTGAGCTTTTGCAATTACTGTTTTAATACCCAGTTCTTTTGCAATAAGCGTTGCCATAATTGATGCTTGTATATCTGAACCAATACTTACAATTGCAACATCAAAGTTTCTTAAACCTAATGTTCTTAGTGCATTTTCATCTATTGCATCGGCTTGGACTGCATGAGTTACAGAATCAGATATTTCTTGAATTCTCTCTTCATTTTTATCGATTGCAAGTACATCATATCCTAGGCTGTAAAGAGTTTTAGCCACACTAGCTCCAAATCTACCACAACCTATAACAACAAACTGTCTCATAATTTTCACCTTCCTAACCTACTAAAATCCTCTCTTCTGGATATCTATAAGTTCCCTTATATTCTCTCTGTTTCTTTGCAAACGCAAATGCCATTGTAAGTGGCCCTACTCTACCTGCAAACATTGTAAGAGTAATAATTAGTCTGCCTAATACAGATAAATTCGGTGTAAGTCCTCTACTTAAACCTACTGTTCCAAAAGCAGATGTCGTTTCAAAGAGTATATCTAAAAATGATGCTTCTTTCTCTGTTAATGATAATATCATAGTTACAAAAATAATTAAAGCTAAACCTATACCCACAACAGCTAATGCTCTATAAACTAAATTATGTGGTATTCTCTTTCTATAAACCTCAACATCATTAGTACCTCTTATTACAGAAATTATCGCTAATACTATAGCACCAACTGTAGTTGTCTTAATTCCTCCAGCAGTAGAACCTGGAGAACCTCCTATAAACATAAGTATTAATGTTAGAAAAGCTGTAGTATTTGTAACTGCTCCTGTATCAATACTATTAAATCCAGCAGTTCTAGGTGTCATAGCCTGAAAAGCTGAAGCCAATATCTTACCTTTAAAACTTAACTTACCTAATGTAGCAGGATTATTATATTCAACTATAAAAATAACTAGAAAACTAAATAATAACAATAAAGCCGAAATAATTAAAACTAACTTAGTATGTAATGAAAACTTCTTAAACTTCTTATTATGTGAAATATCTATATATACTGTATAGCCCAAACCACCAACTATTACTAAAAAGATAATAGTTAGATTTACAATGACATCATCTACAAAAGGTACCATACTTTCTCCAGTTAAATCAAAACCCGCATTACAAAATGCTGATATCGAATGGAATATAGAAAAACTTACCCCTTTAACAAAACCATATATTGGAATAAATCTTATTGATAACAGTAGTGCCCCTAAACCTTCAATCATTATTGTCGATATTATTACATATCTAGTCAATTTTACAAGACCTGAAAGCGTAAACTGATTTAACTCTTCTTGTATTATAAGTCTTTCCTTAAGAGTTATCCTTCTACCTAATAGCAAAGCTACTAAAGTAGCTAAAGTCATAAAACCTAAACCACCAATTTGCAATAATATTAATATAACTACTTTACCAAATATTGTCCAATGAGTAGCAGTATTCACAACTACCAACCCTGTAACACAAACAGCTGAAGCTGATGTGAATAGAGCATTTACAAATCCGATACTCTTACCATCTTGAGATGCAATTGGCAGATTAAGTAACGTTGCACCGATTAATATCAATCCTGCAAATCCTAAAACTAAAACTTGAGCAGGATTGAGTTTAAGTTGATTTAATCGACGTCTTAGCTCTATTGTAATCATCCCCTAGTAAATATTATTGTATACTGTTACAACTTAAATTATTTTTATTATACCATTTTATACCTATTATTAAAAGTTATGTTTGAAAAAATAAAAGTCCCGTAACCGGAACTTTTATTTTTATATTAATTTAAACTACTTTTTGCAACTTCAACAAGTTTTTTAAATCCTTCTGGATCATGTATAGCCATTTCTGATAACATTTTTCTATTTATTTCTATATTAGCTTTTTTAAGTCCATTTATAAATCTGCTGTATGACATTCCATTTAGTCTAGCAGCAGCATTTATTCTGCTTATCCAAAGCTTTCTAAAATCTCTCTTTCTTAATTTTCTACCTATATAAGCAAATCTAAGTGCTCTCATTACGGCTTCATTTGCTGGTCTGAACTGCTTACTTTTTGCTCCATAATAACCTTTTGCAAGTTTTAATATCTTTTTATGCTTTTTTCTAGCATTTAACGCTTTTTTTACCCTTGCCATTCTATGCTACCTCCTTTACGTATATCATTATTTTAATATGGTAGTAACTTACTAACCCTCTTATAGTCAGCTGCACTAACTAATGAAGATTTTCTAAGATTTCTCTTTCTCTTTGCAGTCTTTTTAGTTAATATATGACTCTTATAAGCCTTATATCTTTTAAGTTGTCCTTTGCCTGTTTTCTTAAATCTTTTAGCAGCTCCTCTATGAGTTTTCATTTTTGGCATCTGAATTCCTCCCCTCAGTTAATTAATTTATAGGACTTAAAATCATAATCATATTTCTTCCTTCAAGTTTAGGTTTTTTATCTATATTACCAACTTCTTTTGTTAATTCTGCAAACTTCATCAATACTTCTTCACCTTTATCAGTATAGCCTAATTCTCTACCTCTGAATCTTACTGTTACTTTAACTCTATCACCATTTTCTAAGAATTTAATAGCCTTTCTAGCTTTTACGTTCAAATCATGTTCTTCGATATTAGGTGTTAATCTAATTTCCTTAACATTAATCACCTTTTGATTTTTCTTCGCTTCTTTAGCTTTTTTAGCCTGCTCGTACTTGTATTTGCCATAATCCATTATACGGCATACTGGTGGATTTGCATTAGGAGCAACTTTAACCAAGTCAAGTTTTCTTTCTCTTGCTATTTGTTGTGCTTTTTTTACTGGCATTACTCCAAGCTGGCTACCATCCACGTCTATTAATCTTACTTCCTTATCCCTAATTTGTTCATTAATTTGAAGTTCTTTAATATTAGGACACCTCCTGGTATTTTTTCCTTATAATATATAAAAGCGGATAGTAAAAGAGTATACTATCCGCCTAAAATACATAGGTAAAGTACAACTTTGCCATAATTAACCCTATAAGCCGAGCCATAGGGTGAGAAGCGGATAGCTTCTACTTTATTTTACTCCAGTACATTATATTCTAAAATATCCATTTTGTCAATAACTTATTACTATTTTCATAAATAATTTGCTTTGTCAACAAACTCATAGAGAACATTTAAACTCTCTATTCCACTTTCCTAAGTAACTGTATGTAGTAATCTTTCGATACGACTATACTCTTATCTTTTATAGTAGTTTCAATAACTTCAAGTTTTCTTTCAATTCTATCATTTTGTTCTGACAATTGAGAAAAAACATCAAATTCTCTAACAATTGAAAAGTTTTCTCATCCATTCTAATTCCCTTCACTTTGTATCATTTTATCATAACTCATTTGAAATAACAATCATAACTCATTAGTGTTCAACGAATTTATCTTTTTAAATATCTATAAAAGAACAAAATCTTCGATTTAAATAAATTAAGGTATATTTTGCCTATATCCATTACGGAAATTATATTTAAAATTATCCACAAATTAATGCTGTTTATAACGACTCTAGCATGTAAACATGCCAGACGAAGTTTCAAATAAAATCAACATTAAATCTTTAAAATATAGGATTTTATTATAATTTCCTATGGATTATAAAAGCAAATGCTTGAAAGATTGGATTTTAGACTAAAACAAAAGAGGTGTCTGAGACTATTAGTTTTAGGATCAATATTTACATTCTTACTAATTAAATAATCCACTATATCTACATATCCCCAACTTACTGCTATATATAAAGGTGTAAAGCCATCTTCATTTAATATAAATTTTCCCCGACATTTTTCTACAATTTTTACCTTTAAACAAATTAGTTTAATATTAACTATTTTTTTCATTCATGTAGCTTTCATTAGCTCTAATAATAAGACTCCTAAGCTCTTCTATATCCCGTTTTGCTACAGCTTTTAAATAAGCTTTCAAAATATTTATATCTTTTTCTTTTTTAATAGCTGTTATTATCTTCTCATCATTTACATTTATTTCATCTAATATTTCAACTAATACTTCTGCAACTATTTCACAAGCCTTTCGATTCACTTTTTCTCTATACTTCTTCTTTATAGCAATAATAGCTGCTGATGACATGTTAATACAACACCTCCCATATATTACCTAAATAAAAAGGCTAACAGCCAAAATAATAACTGTTAGCCAATAAATTAGCAAAGTTATCTGGCAAGTTCATATAAAGCTTTTGCATATAATTTTGTTATCTTAATCAAATCATCTATAGCTATATATTCATCTTTCTGATGAGCTAATTCTTCTTGACCAGGGAATAATGGGCCAAATGCCACAGCATTTTTCATAGCTCTTGCATAAGTTCCTCCACCTATTGTAATAGGTTTACTATCGTAATCACCAGTAACTTCCCTATACACACTCATTAATTTTTGAACAAGTGTATCTTCACTTGGAACATATATAGGTGGTAAATGTTCTATATGTACTATTTTTACTCCTGTACCTTTCAATTCTTCCTCCATTCCTTTATAAACATCTTCACTCTTATATTCTATCGGATATCTTATATTTACTGAAACTTTAACCTCATCCTCATTCATATTAATAACACCAACATTAAATACTAATTTACCAGATACACTATCTTCAAATCCACAGCCTATAGATTGCCCATTATACTCCATACCTATCTTTCTATTGTATAATTTAACAAATTCACTTGCATCACAATCACATTCAACTACTTCTCCTAAAAACGCAATCAATTGAGAAATAGCGTTTTTACCTGCCTGTGGAGTACTACCATGTGCAGATATACCATAAGACTTAATTATTACCTGCTTTCCTCTATCATCTAATGAAAGTTTGTATCCTGTTCTTTTGATAAATTTATCAAATTTTTCTTTAACAAACCCTCTCTTTTCATCAGCCACTTCAAGCATTGCCTCACAATAGTCTGGAACCATGTTAGGTCTATTACCGCCTTTAATATAATTTATCTTAACTGCACAATTACATTTCTTTTCAAACTTTTTCTCAATATTAAAAATTAATATACCCATTTCACCATGTATAACTGGAAAATCTGCATCTGGCGTAAAAGCTAAATCTGGAGCTTTTACTTTTTTAAGATAATAATTTATACCGCCCCATCCAGATTCTTCATTAGTTCCAAATATTATTCTTATTTTTTTATTAAGTTTAACTCCAGACTCTTTTATAGCCTTCATGGCATATAAAGAAGCTATTGTAGGACCCTTATCATCAATAGCACCTCTACCGTATATTTTCCCGTCATGTATTTCAGCAGCATATGGTGGATAAGTCCAACCATCACCTTCTGGAACGACATCCAAATGCACCAATACTCCTACAACTTCTTCTCCTTCTCCTAAATCAGCGTGCCCTGCATATCCATCAACATTTAAAGTTTCAAAGCCCATACTTTCAGCTAATTTCAATGCATATTCAAGAGCTTCATTTGGTCCTTCACCAAATGGCATACCTGGTTTTGGCTCACCTTCAACGCTCTTAATTCTTATCAACTCTTGAGTCGATTTAATAATATCATCTTTGTAGCTGTCTATTATTTTTTCAAAATCCATAACAAAACCTCCTCTTTCTATTTTTAATAGAATTTCCAACTATACATGAATTTAAGTATTTAAATTGGTAATAAAATTTTGATAAACCATAAGATGTTGACAATATTTTCCGTTTGTTAAAAATAAAAACTTTGGTTTTAAAAAAACTTTCAGAAAATTAAATAGGAGATATTTATAACTATTCTATATACTGTTTATTTTTCCTTTATAACTTATATATCTATTAAATATTACATATCTATTTGGTTAAACTAATAGTAAAAAACTAATACAGTATTTAAATTTGCACTTTATCATAATATTCAGTTTGACTAAAAAATATCACATAAAGGGTGGTTCTATATTGAAAAAGAAAATAGTATTCATATTAACTATAATCAGTCTAACAGTATCTTCATTTTTACTTCATGCTAAGTATTTAACTTTCCTATCACTTAATAAATTTACATTAGGTGATAGTTTCCTTGTTTGGATCATATCATTATGTTTATTAATATATTATCTAAAACTTGACAGTAAACCTCAGCTAGTTCCTGCAGCTATTACTAATGAAAAGAAAAAAAAAGAAGATGGCTCAAAAGATAATAATAAACCAAGAGTTTCATTTAATGATGTTGCAGGATTAGATGAAATAAAAGAAGAACTTCAAGAAGTTATAGATTTTATCAATAACTCTGAAAAATATAACAAAATGGGAGCTAAAATTCCAAATGGTATACTTTTTTATGGACCTCCTGGTACTGGCAAAACTCTTCTAGCTAAAGCCGTAGCAGGTGAAACTAATTCATCTTTTTTCTATGCCAGTGGTTCAGAATTCGTAGAAAAATATGTAGGTGTCGGAGCCAAAAGAATAAGAACTTTATTTGAAAAAGCAAAAAAAGAAGCTCCTAGTATAATATTTATTGATGAAATAGATGCAATAGGTTCAAAAAGAAATCCAGATAGTAATAACGAAAAAGATCAAACATTAAATCAGTTACTAATTGAAATGGACGGTTTTAATAAAACTCAAACTATCATTGTGATTGGTGCAACAAATAGACTTGATTTATTAGACGAAGCCCTACTTAGACCAGGGAGATTCGACAGGCATATATATGTCGGCAACCCTAATGTAAGAGCTAGAGAAGAAATATTAAAAGTTCACACTAAAAATAAACCTTTAGACTCTAGTGTTAAAATTAAAGAAATAGCGAAAAAAACTCATGGATTTTCAGGAGCTCAATTAGCTAATATAGCTAATGAAGCTGCTATAATAGCTGTAAGGAAAAATAAAACTGTAATAGATATTGAAGATTTTAATTCTGCTATAGAAAGAGTAATTGCCGGGTTAGAATTAAAACATCCGTCCGTTTTATTCAAAGAAAAAAAAATAGTTGCTCACCATGAGGCAGGGCATGCGCTCATAGGTAAACTATTAAAAGTCGATATGATTCAAAAAATTTCTATAGTACCTAGAGGGCAGGCTTTAGGATACGTATTAAAATTTCCTGATGAAGATAGATATCTTCATACAAAAAAAGAGCTCATTTCTAAAATTATGGTTCTTTTAGGAGGAAGAGCTGCTGAAGAAGTAATATTTAGTGAAATAACAACAGGTGCAAAAGATGACTTATCTAAAGCTACTGAAATTGCTCAAGAAATGGTATGCAGCTACGGTATGAGTTCTTTAGGGCATATAGCTATTAAAGAACAATATATAAAATATAATATAGATAAAATAGAAAAAGAAATAAAAATGATAATAGACGATTGCTATAAAAAAACTATGAAATTAATTAAAGAAAACAAAATAATCCTTATAGATATTGCAAATTATCTTCTTGAATACGAAACAATCGAAAATAATGAATTAGAACACATATTTTCTAAATATGAAACTCCTCTAAAATCTGCCACTTAATTCGTGGCACTTTTTTATTTTTTATAATATTTTTTTTAAGCACATTTTTCCTATTCAATAATATTCTATAGTAGAATTATATTTTTATCATTATCCTATTATTTTTTAAAGCAGGTGATAACTGTGCAAAAAACAATATATATTTCTCCAGTTATGGATACTTTTATAGATAGTTATTTAAAAAGTAAAAATTTTTCAAATCAAACTCACTACTTTTTAGGATACTTTAAATCATATATAAAATACCGAATATTACTAAAATTTGATTTAAGTAATCTTCCTAAAAATTGTAATATAATTAATGCAAAATTAACACTTTTTTGCATACGAAATGACTATATGGAACAAGAGAATATTTTTAGTATACATCCTATAACAGAAAATTGGAATGATAAAAATGTAAGCTATTTAAATCAACCTTCATATGATGAGAACAGAAAAGTACAAACCAAAATTAATTACCATCTATGGGAATCTATAAGTTGGGATATAACTGAATATACTAGAGAGTGGTTAAAAAATCCAGAAAAGAACTTCGGTATAATCATAAAAGCTGAGAATGAAAAAGATAATGCATCTTTATTAGGTCTTTGCAGTCAGAAACATAGCAATAAAGATTGGCAACCTAAATTAGAAATTACATTTTCTACAGAAGAAAAAAGAAAAATATATTTAAAACCTATGCCTAAAGTAGCCATCATTACACCTCAATTTTTTGAATGGAATGGTAATAGATGTTTATTCGGTGGTGGGGAGCGATATTTGATTGATTTAGCAAAACTTCTACAAAAACTTGGATATCAAGTAGATGTTTTTCAGCCATCAGGTCATGAAGAATGGGAGAGAACTTATGAAGGTATTAAAATAAAAGGAATTGGAGATCCAGGTTTTGATCAAGATTTCTTTATAGAACTTAATAAAAAATTCTATCAAGTAGCTAAAGATTATGATTATCATATATATTTCAACATGGATGTAATATATCCACATGTTTTCCCTAACTCTATTTGTATAAGCCATGGTATTTGGTGGGATTCATGTGAGCGTCAATGGTGGCGTTCTAAACTCTGGTATAACAGGTTCTTTCAAGGCCTTAGTGCAGTAGACTTACTTGTATCTGTAGATACAAATACAATAAATTGGCTGAATGCAGTTAATCCAAATCTCAAATGTAAAAAGGTATATATACCTAATTATGTAGATTTAAAGATATTTAAACCAAGCAATTCTATTTTAACTAATAAAAGATATATTAAAATACTATATCCTCGTAGATTACATCCAGGTAGAGGATGGACTGTTTGTAAAAAAGTAGCTGTTGAGCTAGTTAATGAATATGACAATGTTATATTTTCATTCGTCGGAAGAGGTACTAAAGAATCTGAAAAACACATGAAAATTTTTGCCTCTAAACATCCTCGTATAGAATATACTTGGTATGAAATGAATGAAATGTATAAGGCTTATAAAGATGCAAATATAGTTCTTATTCCATCTCTATATTCAGAAGGAACTTCACTTTCACTACTTGAAGCTATGGCTTGTGGAAAACCAATAATTGCTGGATTAGTAGGAGGACTTACAGATTTAATAATCCATGGTTACAACGGATATTTAATAGAAATAAACAAAGAAAATTTAAAAAATGCAATCATTACGCTTATAAATAACCCTAAATTAAGAAAAAATATGGGAAAAAATGCTCGTAAAATATCTGAACATTTTTCTAAAAAAATCTGGGAAAAACATTGGAAAGAAATAATACTTCAGCAATTTCCTATTAACTAATAAATGTAAATGAGTCAAGGGAGATCCCTTGACTCACAGAACTTCCTTAATAACTCTTTTAGCATTTTTAAAAAATATCTTTTCTATTTCTTCAGATGAAAAGCCATTTTTTTCTAATGCATGTAACAACTTATTCATTTCACCAATATTGCAAATCTCTAATTCACAATTAATTCCATCATAATCAGAACCAATAGCTATAACATCAATTCCCCCAACTTTTCTAATATGCTTAATATGCATAACTATATCTTCTATTCGACTTATAGAACTATTACCTAAAAAAGATGAACAGAAATTTATTCCCATTACTCCACCTTTTTCAGCAAGTATTTTTATCATTTCATCCGTCAAATTTCTTGGATGATTTCTTATAGATCGGGCATTTGAATGAGATGCTATAAATGGTTTTGTAGATATTGATGCTACATCAAAAAACCCTTGATCAGATAGATGAGAAACGTCTATAATCATTCCAAGCCTATTCATTTCTCTTACGACTTCTCTACCAAAAGGTGTAAGCCCTTTAGTCATATATTCTCTTTTATAATTTGGATAACCTATTTGATTAGGATAATTCCACGTAAGAGTTATTAATCTTACACCTAATCTATAAAAATTTCTTAAATTATATAACTTACCTTTTAATATTCCACCTTCTTCTATTGTAAGAAAAGCTGATATTTTACCATTTTCTTCGTTTTGAATCATTTCTTCATAACTTCTAGCTATTGCAATCTTTTCATTATTTTTTTCAAGTTCTTGATAAAATCTATCTAACATTTCCAAGCAATATTCAAAATAATTGTCTTTCTCTTCAATATCTATATAGAGAGCAAAAAATTGAGCTAAAGAGTCTGCTTTAATTAACTTTTCAAGATCAACATGAAAATTATTTTCTTTTAGTTCTGTTTCATTTTCAGTTACAATAATTTTACTCATTGTATCACAATGTAAATCAATTAATTTCATTTAAAACTCCCCCTATCAACTAAATATTTAGAAATCATTTTATATAACTATAATATCAAATATATTGACTAACAAAAATATGTAAACAAAAATTTATGGAAAAAAAATACACAAAAAGAGTCATGATTTTTCATGACTCTCTCAACATTAAACCATATTTAATATCATTCCAGTAAAATAAGGAATCAACCAAATAAACCAAACTAATAAACTAAACTTGTGAAAATTTTTCATTGATTTTTGATCTTTCTTTAATAAAACTATTGTAGCCCAGACTGCATGAAATAACATAAGCAAAATAGCAATTAGCCCAGTAATCCCATGTACATTAAGTTCAAACCCTCCACTTATTTTTCCCATAAGTGTCGTTCCTAAAGTATCAAAAACAAACCCTATCCAGAAAAATACTAAATGCCACCCTTTAAGTATACCAGCTATTTTTTCACTCCACACTCCAATAGTATAACAAATCAATGCACATGTTATAAAAATAATAGCAAAACTTAACATAAAAATTACCCCCTTTACTTTTATCGTCTATCTAACACTTTTTTTAGTGTCTGAAGTCCATTAAGAATGACTTCTATTTCTTCCTCACTTGCTTTTCCAAAAACATCTTGAAAATAACTATTTATAGTATTATAAAAATATTTACCTATTTCATAACCTTTATCTGCAAGTTCAATATATACTATCCTTTTATCCTCGCTACTTCGTGTCCTTTTCAATATTTCCTGTTTTTCAAGCCTATCAATTATTCCTGAAACTGTACTATTAGCAAGACTCATTTTTTTACTTATCTCACTAACCTTTAATTTTTTATGTTTTACAAGTATTCTAATAAGCATTATTTGAGGAATAGTCAATCCAGTACTTTCAAATTCATGTCTTAGATTACTATTAATTTTTGAATTTATTTCTCTTATCAATAAACCTATTTGCAATCCTTTTTTTTCATCTGACATCTTATCACTTCCTCTTATGTTCTTTTGACAACTTAATATTCACTATATTCTCCATTTTAAAAATGCCTTAACGTCATAATAGGATGTCTAAAAAATATCCTCCATCCTGAAAACTTCATAACTTCTTTAATTCTATCTTTATGTTCTTTATCATAACATTTTATATTACAATTAGCACAACTCTTTTTATTATTCCCAAAAGGGCATTTTGAAAGTCTATAAAAAGCGTATTCCATTAATTCTTCACAATCTGAACATAAATTTTCACCTGTATTATGTTTTTTTCTACAATATAGTTTAATCATTTTCTCTAATAATTTCTTTTCATTTTCTAACTTGTCCATTATATTTCACCTTCATCGATAAATATTTCGCATGCGAACTATTATTAGTATACTATTATTGAATAAGAAATGCAATAGGTAATTACAATATTTCTAGCTCTATTTTTATTCTCCTATAATCTTTACTAAAACTCTCTTTCTCCTTTTCCCATCAAATTCTCCATAAAATATTTGCTCCCATGGACCAAAATCTAATTTTCCATCTGTTATAGCCACAACAACATTGTCTTGGAAAGTTATTTGACTGTTTATTGCTCTCAATATAACATGACATATTCCTGTGCTGCTTTAATTTTTTTTATGATACAACAGAACCGTCTGTTTTTCCACAAAAAAGTTTCCGGCGGGTGTCCCACCGGAAACTTTAGTACTATATTCTGCCAAGTAGGTGAAGAAGTCTGTAAATAATAACTGCAGCTTGTGCTCTTGTTGCGTTGTCTTTTGGTGCAAATGTTGTTTCATCTATTCCATTTACTATTCCTTTGTTATAAGCTATACCAACTAAATCTTTTGCCCAATCAGATATAGAATCTCTATCAACAAAAGTAATATCTTTCTGGCTATAATCCATATTTGGTGCTACATATTTTAAAGCTCTTACTATCATTGCAGCCATTGCTTCTCTTGTTATTTTATCATTCGGATTAAATTCACCTTTATATCCAGTAACTATACCTAAGCTAGCTGCTGTTTCTACAAATTCCTTATACCAAGCTCCGTCTGGTACATCATAAAATGTTACTTTATTCTCATTTGCTTTTAGGTCTAATGCTTCAACTAATAATTTTGCAAATTCTGCTCTAGTTACAGCTTTATTTGGTACAAAGTTTACTCCGTCTAATCCATCTACTATATGTCTTGCAGCAAGAACCTCTATTTCCTCTTTTGCCCATGACGTATCAATATCAGCAAACACCTTATTGTATTCCATTACCATATATTTACTGAAATGCTCTGCCTCAAATACTATCTTGCCTTCATCTTTCACATTTCCACCAATATATTGCAGTAAATCTTCTTTTTCATTGTAATAGTATACTCCAATCTTTCTCTTGTCAGCTACTTTTTCAGTATCAAACTTAATAGTTATTACAATAGGTTTATCAAATTCAAGTTTTCTTTCATTATCTTTAGACTTAGCTATCAAATAAAAGTCTAAAGCCTGTGATATCAGGTTATACCCTTTTTGTTTTACTTTAGTCATTATCTCATCTGTCTCTTTTTCATTGAGCTTCTTAACCATAATATTCACTTGCTCTTTCTTATCCACTTTTACAGATGATGGATCAAATTCCAAAGCTGCTTGTCCTGTGTTAATTAACAGTTTTTTACCAAATTCTGATGCCTTTAAAACTGAATCGGAAGATATAATTACTGAAACTTGATCAAATTCTTCTGTTTCACCTTTTACTACATCTATCTCTACAATTTCACTTTCTTCATTTTCTATTTTTTGTTTCAGTTTATTTTCATCAGCTTTAAATTCAACCCTCTTATTTCCATTTTTATCTTTTGTTATTATTAGAGTCCCTAAATCTTTCTTCTTTTCATCTTTTTCTTCATTATCCTTTTCTTCATTCTTATATTTACTACTTTCATTATCATTATCTTCAACTGGTTCGTTTGAATCTTGTACCTGAGGATATAAAATTACAGTTCCACCATCAGACATGCTTGGTATTGAGAAAGTTACACGATTTTCATCATCAACAGTATAAATATTTCCACTATATTCATCTACTATCTTAGCTCCAGCTTCAAACGGTACTTTTACTGTTATTGTTTTTTCTTCATTTTTAACGTTTAGTGCAATCACAACTGACTCATTACCATATCTTCTTTCAAATACAAGATATCCTTCTTCATCAGAACCAGCAATCTTGTTTCTTATACCTTTTGCCATTACCTTCGAATGAGCTTTTCTTATATTTAAAATTTTCTTGTAATGTTCTAGCACGTCATTTCCTTCTACTTTATCCCAAGGCATGTCATACCTGTTATAGTAATATGGATATTCTGCTTTACCTGACATTCCTAGCTCTTCACCATAATAAATAACAGGTTGACCCTTTGCTGTTATTTGCAATGATGCAGCAACTTTTAACTTACCTAAATCTTTCCCTACTCGTTCTAAGAAACCGTCCTCATCATGACTTCCTAAGAATTGGCCAAATGTAGCTGTATTATTTAGAATACCGTTTCGTTTTTCAAGATATTTTTCTACATCATCAATTTCACCATTTACAAAGTTCTGTGCAGTATATTTGAAGTTGAAATCTAATAGTGAATCCATCTTGCCACTTCCTAAATCTCCCATAGTATTTTCTGGGTCTGCACCGAATGTTTCACCTATCAACTTGAAATCAGGTTTTACCTTAGTCAATTCATTCTTAAATGCCATCCATGTTACATCATCAACATGCTTAACAGTATCTACACGGAAGTAGTCAATAGTATTACCCTTTTCTGTTCTGCCAAGTTCTTTAACCCAAGCTACCTGCCAATTAATAATTTTCTCTCTAACTTTAGGGTCTTCAGTCTTAATGTCAGGCAGCCCTGCTAACTCCTGTGTTATAGGGTCTCCTTCTGAAGGATTCTCACGAATCATTCCCTTGAATCTTTCCCTATCTTCATCTGTTGGGAAATTAGGTATATCCTTTCCAATACCAGGATCATTTTCCTTTAATCCATATCCAATATGATTAAGAACTACATCAACCATAATCTTGATACCGCGTTCATGAGCTTCATCAATTAATCTGTGAAAATCCTCTAAAGTCCCAAAATGAGGATTTAGTTTTTCAAAGTTGCTTGCCCAATATCCATGATATCCGTAATAAGGTGTAATATGTGGATTTTCTGCATGTCTTGTATCAAACTTAATGTTTTCAACAATCGGTGTAATCCAAATTGTATTTATCCCTAATTCTTTCAAGTAATCAAGTTTTTCAATAATACCAGCAAAATCACCACCATGATAAGTACCAGGCATACTTGTATCATAGCCTATGTTATATGGATCATTATTACTCTTGTCTCCGTCATTAAATCTGTCTGTAACTATAAAGTATATCCTTGCTTCATCCCAGTCAAAATCAAGTTCTCCAACAGATAACCTTGGTTTTACTTCAACTGTTACATCTTTATAATGTTCTTTTCCATATTCATCAATTACTTTGATAGGAATTGTTTTAGTTCCTGCTGTTACATTATCTCTTACTGAAATACTGATTTCTTTTAATTCATCACTTATAGGTAATTCTTTACTTCCTCCTAATGCACTTAAATCTGCATAAATTTCTTTAACCTTTACAGGCTCTCCATTAGAAGTAATTTCTAAACTTAATACTGCATTTTGATTGTAGTCAATTTCATGTGGTATAACTGACGCTTTTATATCTAATTTCAAATTCTGATATACAATGTATGACTTTCCATCTTCACTAGTATTTTTAGGGTCTGGTATTTCAATTGTTTCTCCATCTTTAGTAACAACAAAAGAATATTCATGTGTACCTTCTGAAATATCTCTTAAAGTATAAACATACAATTCATCTTCTGGTATATATTCCATATCATACTCTTTACCATCTATTTTAACCTTTACACCGTCAAGTGTATCCATAGCATCATTTCTGTAAAGCTCTTCATCTCTATAGTAGAAAGTAACGCTACCATTTTCCAATACAGGTCCCTTTACTGAAGGAATTATCTTAAATTCCTTTACCATACTTGTTACTATAACCTTTGTTATAACTTGATCAGGATCTACTTTAATGTATCTATCTTCTTGAATATCCTGTTTTGCAGTACTCCAGTCTGTACCTTTTCTTACTATAAACCCTACTTCTTTTGTTTCTGGACTGATTTCAATATTTGCAATTGCTACTCCATCTTCTATCTTTTCAAAATCAATTTGTCCATCCTTTACTCCAGTAAACCAAACCCATAAATTCCAATCAGTATAATCTTTATCTTCCCTTATATACTTAAATCTTATATATCTTTTTACATATTCCTTTACTTCTATTTCATATTCACAAGTTACATCACCAGCTTTTATTATAATAGTTACTTTTCCTGGACTTATACCTGTAACTTCTCCATTTGAATCAACAACAGCTATTTCAGTATTAGAAGATGTCCATTGTACCGATACATTTGTCATTTCTTGGCCATACTGATCTTTTACTGTCGCAGTAAGCTGTATTTTTCTTGTAGCAAAAACTGTATTCTCTCCTGTTACTATAATTTCAGAAGGAACTAATTTGCCAACATGTACGATTATTGTCTCCTCAATATCTCCGACTTTAGCAGTAATAATTGCATCGCCATCTTTAACAGCAGTAATTCTTCCATTATTTACAACTGCAACACTCTCATCAGAAGATAACCATTCAATTTGCTGATATAACATAGGATTTCCGTTTTGATCTTTTACTACTGCCTTTACAGTTCTTACATCTCCAACCTCTAGTCCTATTTCTTTTGCATCAAGCTCAATGCTAGTTGGAACTGGTATATAATCATTAGCTTCATCATAAAGAACCATCATTGAAAGTCCTTCTACAGTAACTGTAGAACCTTTTATAGTTTCTATAACCTCTGTTCCTGCCTTTTTGTCATTTACAACTATATTCCATGTATCAGAATCATTAGGAAGATTTACATCTACCGCATGTTCGTTACCATTATATATAACTACTATATTTCTCCATGTATCATTGTTAGCATAATCTTTTAACTTATATGCAACAACATTTCCATCTTGTCTTAAGATTTCAATATTAGATTCTACATCATTTTTAGTTGTCATTCTGAATGCAGGATGAGCCTTTCTCAACTCAATAAGTCCTTTATAGTAATCAAATACTGGCTTAAATTGTGCTTTATATTCCCATCTAATCTTATTGATTGCATCAGGACTTTTATAGCTGTTGTGGTCTCCAAACTTAGTCCTCAACAGTTCATCTCCTGCATGCATAAATGGAATACCTTGAGAAGTTAATACAATACCATTTGCAAGTAAAGAACGCTTAACAGTCTCGTTTTCTAAAACATTATTCAAATCAACGGCATGATGCACAGTTGCTGCACTTACTGCTTCATCTACGCTATTGTACTTTTCAGCATCCTCTCCAGTTAACTTTCCATCTCTTATATGAATAAAACCTTCCTCTTCTTCTAACCCTTGAGTTTTAATAATTTTATCCCAAAGATTCAAGTTATCATGAGCAGTTACATAATTAATAGTCTCAGTCGGACTATCTGTAAAATCATGTACCGAACCCATTATCCCTTTTACGATATCATACTCTTTTCCTTGCTCTCCTGTTGCAAATCCTTTACTTGCATCATCACTTCCACCTTTGATAGCACCACGTAAATTGTCATTAAATACCGCAAAGCCTTTTCCTTTTTGTTTTCCTTTTGTAGTTTGTAACTCAGCTGATAATGACGAACCTCCGGCCTGCCATGGCTCTCCATAGATTAATATTGTAGGGTCAACTTTTTCATGTAGTTCTTTTGCTATTTCTGTCATTGTCTGTACATCTATAAGCCCCATCAAATCAAATCTGAATCCGTCTACATTATATTCTTCAGCCCAATATCGTACAGAATCTTTAATATATTTTCTAACCATTGGTCTTTCAGTAGCAATCTCATTTCCACATCCAGAACCATTTGTAAACTTTCCTGTATCATCTGTACGGTAGAAATATCCTGGAACAATTTTATTAAATGGTCCATTTTCAACCTCAAATGTATGGTTATACACTACGTCCATAATTACTCTTATACCTTTATCATGAAGTGCTTGAACCATTTCTTTAAATTCTTTTATTCGTGCTATAGGGTTTTGTGGGTCTGTAGAATATGAACCCTCTGGCACATTATAGTTTTGTGGGTCATATCCCCAGTTAAATTTTGGATCTGTTGAATCAGGATCATCTACTGTCAATTCATTTACTGTCTTAAAATCAAAAGAAGGCAATAAGTGAACATGAGTTACTCCTAATTCCTCAAGACTATCAATTCCAGTTTTTACACCGTTATATGTTGTGCCAGTTTCTGTAAATGCTTTGAATTTACCCTTATTAACTATTCCAGAATTTTCGTCTATAGAGAAATCCCTTACATGTAGCTCATATATAATTGCATCTGTCGGATTAATCATAGGTGGCTTATATTCTGGATTCCAACCTTCAAAATTTGTTTCTTCTAAATCAACTATAGCTGTTCTTTGACCATTTGCAGAAACTGCTCTTGCATATGGGTCTACTGCATAATTTACTGTACCATCAGCAAATTCTACTCTATACATATAATATTTTCCTTTTAAATCTTCATTGACAGTTAAGGTCCATACTCCATTCTCCTCACGACTCATTTCTATTTCTCTTCCACCACTATGGTCTTCAACAATTCCAAGCGAATTATATTCTCCAGCATCATCATACAATGCAACACTCACTTTTTTAGCCGTAGGTGCCCATACCTTAAATGTACTCTTTTCCTTTGTATAAGTTAATCCTAAGTCATTACCATCATAGTAAAATTTAGGGTCGTCTAATATTTTTCTCATTGTTACTATACAACCTTTAAACCTGTCGCTCTCTACCTTGTATATATTTCTAACGTCTATCAAATCTGAATCTTGTACTGTAAGTTTAACTTTATTTGCTCCTATCAAACTTGCATTTACTTGTATATTCTTATTTCCATTTGTCACATCAATTAATCTGAAAGTCTCCAAATCACTATCTTCCACAGCATGGGTAGTAGTAACATATATTTCATTTAAAGAGTCCATCATTGCTGCCTGAACCCTTGCAGAGATATCAGCATCTTCTCTTTTATAGTAAACTTCACTTACTCCTTGAATAATCCAAACCTCTACTGAATCTCCTTCTTTAATCTCAATAACTCTATCCATTTCCTGTTCTGACCAATTACCAGGTCTTGTTATTATATTTATTTTTTTAGATGGAAATTTGTATGTGGCAGTTGCAAATCCATCTTCATCAATTCCAGTAAATGGATAAGCATTACCTTCTTTTCCGTCCTCCCAAATCCACATATCCCAATCTTTTTGTTTTCCATCATATCTATAATAGTTAATTGTGTATGTGTACATGTTTTCTAAAATAGTAATCTCTTTTTTTGCTGAATAACCATTTATAGTTGCCTCTATTGTAAACTTATCACCAACTTGTGCATCCTGTGAGATTATAAGTTTATTTCCATCTAATGTTACTCCTGTTACTGTCTTATCTAATTTCCAAGTTGGAGTAACTATTTCTTCGCTTTCATCTTCATTTAAAAACTTTGCTGTTAGAGAAACAGTATCACCTTTTTCAACTTCTCCTGGAATATCTATTATAAGCCCTGGAACAATTAATTTACTGTCATCCCCATATCCTCCTGCTATCTTCTTATCATTTAGAGGATCTAAAATCCAATTTCCATCAACTATAAACTTATAACCATATATACCTGTTGGAATATCGAGTGTTTTTGTCCAGATATTATTTTCTCCTTTAGTCAATATAATAGCATTCTCCCCATCTGTAGCCCAGTTATTAAATGCTCCTGCTACTTTTACATCTTTAGTATTATTATCGCCTTTATAAATGAAAGTAACTTCATTTTTATCTACCACAGGACTTTTTAAAGCTGTTTCTGTAGTAAAAGAAAAACTTATTTGCTTGTTTGTAGTTTCGGTATTTAACCCTTTAACTGCTCCCTCTGGTATATTAACAGTATAAGTAGTATCATATTTTAAAGGTTCTTCTAAATTAAGTATCAATTTTGAACCTTCACTATATACAGCACTATATACTTCACCACTTACAGTAATGTCTTCAGCTGATAATAAATTTATATCTTCAGAAAAATCTATTTCTATTTTATCTAAATCTACACTTACATTATTTTCTCCGTCGTAAGGTTTAGTAGATACAACTTCTAATGTTTTAGGCTCTTCAATTCCTGTTATTACATATGTGCTACTATATATTGATTGGATATTTGGATTTGAACTTTCATTCCAACTCTTTGCAATTGTATTTCCTTCAGCAGATGGAATAACATCAAAAGCTCCATGCTCTCCATTGTTTCCACTTAAAACTACAATAGCCTTCAACTTATCCCCATTTTTAAGTCCCATTTCTTTTAAAGGTATCTTTCCTTCAAATCCTTTATTTCTATCTAAAGCAAACTCTGCACCTTTTAAATTAGTCCAAGTTGCTAATATAGGATTTGTAAAATCTGATGAAGAATATAAAGCAGCTCCATTAACCTCATTATCATTTTTTACTCTCATCATAATATGATAATTTGGTTTTGCACTTGTACCATCAAAATTAAACTGGGCTCCCCACGGATTAGAAGATATCCCCGAATCCTCATCATTTACATTAAGTGCAATATCAATAAACATCCCATTTTCTCCCCAATTGGGAACGTTTACAGCGTCTATCCAGAAAAATAAATATTCAGAATCATTGTATAAACGTAGATTATCAATATTAGAATCTACCCATCCACTACTTGGTGAATTGCCTATTATAGGTATACTATTCCATGCATCATCAAAGCTGCCGTCAATAATAATATTATTAGAACTTGCTTCTACAGATGTATTTGGTATGATTCCTAAAAACATCCCAAATATCATAATAGTTACTAGCAATAGAGAAATAATTTTTCTGCTTCTGTTAAACATTTAAAACTCTCCTTTCTTAAATAGTATTTGAGTAAACATTGTAAAAAACTCTTTTATAAATACCTCCTCATCTTTCTGAAAGTCATGCAAACGATTGCATGAATGTAAAAAAATTAAAAACAAAACATGTGCAAACGGTTGCAAAATTACAAAAATAAAAAACATGCAAAATTTTCTATATTTATATATAATTTTAGAATACAAAACTTAACTTGTCAACTAAATATTCATGTTCAATCGTATGTGCAAAGAATTTCATAATCTTCTTCTAAAAAATCCTTTATAAAAGAAACTATATCTTCTTCATCATCAACAATTAAAATCTTTTCCTTTATTAAATATTTCTCCTAAAATTTTTATATTTTAGATTTTATATATAAAAGAATATCATGAGTATTTAGAATAATACTCATGATATTAAATCTTCGTTACTTGAAAATATAACATTATAGTTTGAAAAAAATACTATCAACGTTATAAGCCCCAGAAATACAATAATACTAGAAGTTCTAAAAGCAAATTCAATAGAAACGTCTGTTGCCTTACCAACAATTATGTTTATAAGAGCTGCTACAACATTATTCATCATAGCATATATTGACAAAATAGTTGCTCTATCGTTTGTAACTATTGATTGATTTTCTATGTTTACAGCTATAGGATGAATTAAAGCAAAGCTACCAGTAACAGTTGCGATAAGTAAAACACTTAAAATAGGATTATTAATATACGATAATATAAAACTACATATACCAATAATTAAAAATAACGTTTTTAAACTTTTTTCTCTTCCGAGTTTTTGAGTAAGTCTATATGCTTTTACAGAAACCATACTTATCGTCTGCATAATAGCCATTAGTATTCCAAAATATTTTAAATTAATGCCGCTTTTTAAATATTGAGGCTGATTTAAAAATACAGTTATCATATGCTGTACTTCTTGAACAAAGGCTATAGCTATAACAAATACTAACATCCATTTTTTGTTTAACACGTTCTTAAAACTTTTTTTCAACGTTAATTTTTCCTGTGAATAGTCATTTACATCCTTAATAAATAGAGTCAAAAATGCTGCCAATCCATATGGTATTATTGTCAATAATGCTGCATAATCTATAGATTTTGCAATAATTATAGTTGAAAGAAAAGAAGCAATAAAAAATCCAGCAGTACCAGCAGCATTATACCTTCCGATTATTTTTTCTCCATCTTCTTTATTAATAGAAGAATATATCAATGCTATATCACATCCCGAAATACCTGAAATTGATATTGCCATTAATAAAGTTTCTATCAAAAAAAATAAAAAAGAATCAGCAAAGTAAAATATTATTTTCGATAAAAAAAACATAAAATTTGATAATATCAAAGTACGTTTATATCCATATCTATCTGCAAACCAACCCCATGGTATTTCAAAAACAATCATGAGTATTAAAGATATAGAGCTAAGTATAAATATTTCATAAAGAGAAAGTCCCCTTGCTCGTCTATATATAGTAGCAATAGGCCCATAAAATACAAATCCTTGTAAAAATATAATTAAATACATTAAATAAATATTCTTTTTTTCTCTCATATATATCCCCCTATGATGCTATGAATAAATATACAATAATCATATTTTCTATCATTAATTAAAAAAAATTAATCAACTCATTCTAAAAAGCCCCCTTCCCCTTTTTTATTTTAAAACATTTAGAACAATATATCAATATGGGAATTTTCTGGATAAACTTACTGTTATTAAAATTATAAAAAGCTAAATGAACAGAAAATATTTAAAATAAAAATAATTACCCACAAAAATTATCCTTTTTAATTCCCATAAATTTCTAATATATTTTTTCATATATATACAAAAAATAAATATGAATAAAGGTCAGGGATAGTCCTGACCTTATTAATTAAAAGTAGAGGTGCAAAATATGAAAAAAGCAAAAAATAATAACTTACAATCTCCTGAACCTGTTGAATTAAAAAGTATAGCTGAAATAAAAGAACAAATGGGAACACTATATACTGATATAACGCCAGAAGGATATACTAACAATGCTAGTGGAAAAAATACAATGCCTTATACTCATACTTCTTCAACTATAAATGGTAATTTTTATATGAATTATCCAGAGCTATTTAACTTTAACTATGAAATTCCTACTGTTCATCTATTTAAATATAAAAGATAAATAATATGGCTTAGCGCTCATGCTAAGCCTCTAAATTACTTTAATATTTTTCTCAATAACTTAATCTTGCCTCTATATGGTGGATACCTAAGAGAAATATCTATCAAATTAGATTTTTTTAGCACACTTTTTTTATGCGAAAAAGTATCAAAGCTCGCTTTCCCATGATAACTACCCATGCCACTATTCCCAACACCACCAAAAGGAAGATATGGTGTAGCAAGATGCACTATAGTATCATTTATACATCCTCCACCAAAAGAAATCTCTTTTATTACACGTTCCTGCTTTTCTTTATCATTTGAAAAATAATATAAAGCTAAGGGCTTAGGATGGGTATTAACAGTTTTTATTACTTCGTCTAATTCTTCAAATACCAATAAAGGTAAAATAGGACCAAATATTTCTTCCTGCATTATAGAATCTTCCCAAGTTATATTATCTATTATTGTTGGTGCAATATATAGCTTTTCTTCGTCAAAATCTCCACCATATAATATGTCTCCGTCTTTCAATAGATTTTTTAATCTATTGAAATGCTTTATATTAATGATTCTTGGATAATCCTCACTTTTCAAAGGATTTTCCCCAAAGAACTCTTTTATAAACTTAATAGCATTCTTTATAAAATAGTCTTTTATATTCTTATGAAGATATAAATAATCAGGAGCTACACAAGTCTGTCCAGCATTTAAAAATTTTCCCCATACAATTCTCTTTGCAGCTAATTCAATATCTGCATCTTCGTCTACTATACATGGGCTTTTTCCTCCTAATTCAAGTGTAACAGGTGTTAAATGCTTTGAAGCAGCTTCCATTACAATTTTGCCTACATTAACGCTACCTGTAAAGAAAATATAATCAAACTTTTCTTTAAGAAGAGCCTTATTTACTTCAATTCCACCTTCAACTACAGCTATAAATTCTTCTTCAAAGTTATCTGAAATAATTTTAGAAATTATTTTAGAAGTATTAGGTGCATACTCAGAAGGCTTTATAATAGAACAGTTCCCAGCAGAAATAGAACCTATAAGTGGAGCCATAACTAGTTGAAACGGATAATTCCAAGGAGCAATAATCAAAGTTACGCCATAAGGTTCTGAATAGATGTAACTATTTGATATAAATTGAGTTATTGGAGTTTTTACCTTTTTAGGCTTAGTCCAAGATCTTAAATTTTTTATAATATATCTTATTTCATCTAATACAATTCCTATTTCTGTTTCATACCCCTCAAAATCAGATTTATTTAAATCTTCTTTTAAAGCCTTTAAAATCAGTCTTTCATTTTCTATTATTGCTCTTCTCAATACTTTTAACATATTAATTCTAAAATCTATATCTAAAGTAATACCTTTCCCAAAATATTCTCTCTGTTTATTAATTAATTTTTTTATTTCATCCATACTAACCCCCCTCATAAATATAAAGAAATTTTTTAAATCGAAGATTTTGTTCTATTATTATATATATTAGCCATAAAAAAGTAAATTAATCTTTTTTAAACTTTTTGAAGGATTTACTTATATTCTGTCGAATTTTTCTAGTTATGTGTTATTTTATATTAGATTAATATGTTAGGAGGATTAACATTGAAAAACATAAAGCTAAAAACAAAACTTATTCTTATAATTATCGCACTAGTATTTTTATCATCAACAACATCTGGACTAATTTCATATTTTAATCAAAAAGAAGCTATTTTAAATGAATTAGAAGATACCAGTAATCATCTAGCTAAAATTTTGTCAAATCAAATTGAAACATTTCTATACGAAAAAATCAAATTATTAGAATCAATTTCCAACCTTGAAGGTATTACTTCTTTAGACAAAGACTCGCAAACTAAAATATTGGAATCTATAAAAGCTAAACAACCAGACTTTTCCTTACTATTTGTAACCAATTTAAAAGGTTATCAGATAGCAAGATCTGATGGTAGAACTTTTTACTCAGATTTATCTAAACGTCAGTACATAAAAGATGTAAAAGAAAAAAAGAAAACAGTAATAAGTGATATCTTGATTTCAAAAACTACTGCCAGACCATCTTTAGCAATCGCAACTCCTATTTTTGATAACAACAATAAAATGATTGCTATATTAGGTGCTTTTGTAGATTTAAGTTCTATTGAAAAGTTTAGAAAAGAAATAACTATTGGTAAAACAGGTTTCGGTTTTGTTGTAGATTCTGAAGGTAAAGTACTTGCTCATCCAAATAAAAGTATAATTGAAGAAAGAATATCATATTCTGATATAGCTCCTGTGAAAGAAGTTCTTAAAAAGAAAACCGGAACTACAATATACGAAATTGATGGAATAAAATACTATGGTTCATATAGACCTGTACCTATTCTTAACGGTGGCGTAATAGTTCAGCAACCTTATGAAGAAGCTTTTGCTCCACTTAACAAAGCCAGACTATTTACATTTATAATAACAATTATAATCATTTTAGCCGCATCAGCAATTGGATACATATTTTCTTTGAGTATAACAAAACCAATAGCAAGATTAGTTTTTTTCGCTAATAGATTGTCTGAAGGAGATTTAACTCAAAATGTAGATATAAAAAGCAAAGATGAAATAGGAGAATTAGCTTTTGCTTTTAAAAAGATGAATAATAACCTCAAAAGCTTATTAAATAATATCAATATAGCTTCTGAAAAAGTTAATAAAGCAGCGTTAAATCTTTCAGAATCTTCATCTCAGGTAAGCGAAATATCAGAGCAAATAGCTGTAGCAATCGACGAACTTGCTTCTGGTAGCAGTGCACAAGCTACTAGCATTGAAAATACTTCTAATTCAGTTAATGAAATAGTAAAATCTATTGAAACTATTTCTAATAAATCAATAGAATCTGCTAAAATATCAAATGAATCAAAATTATTAGCTGATCATGGAATTGAAATAATTAATAATCAAAATAACAAACTTAAACAAAGTGCTGAAGCAATTAAAAATGTTTCTAATTCAATAGAAAACCTAAATAAAAAATCTGAAGAGATTAGTCAAATAACAAATCTTATAAGCTCTATTGCAGAACAGACGAATTTACTAGCTTTAAATGCTTCTATAGAAGCAGCCAGAGCGGGTGAAGCTGGACGTGGATTTAGTGTTGTTGCCGATGAAATAAGAAAACTTGCAGAACAATCTCAAGAGTCTGTTGAACAAATAAACAATATACTAACAGATATGATTAACGACATTAAAAATGTTGTAGCAGTTACAAGAGATACATTAAAAATCTTTAAAGAACAAGAAAGTCTTAGCCAAAATACAACTGATGCATTCTATAAAATCTCTGATTCTATAAATAAAGTATTAAATCAAGTTAATGATATAGCTGAAGCTATTGGAAAAGTTAAAGGTGAAACTAATAATATGGTAGATGAAATTCAAAGTATATCAGCCGTTTCAGAAGAATCAGCTGCAAGTGCTGAAGAAGTAGCTGCTTCAACTCAAGAACAATCAACTTCAATTCAACAAATATCCATTGCGGCACAAGAATTAGCTAAACTTTCCATTAATCTTGAAGAAGAAGTAAAAAAATTTAAGTTCTAAAAAAAAGAATGGCGATAAGCCATTCTTTTTTTAAAATCTTATTTTTATTTCATCAAATAAACCTTGTATCTTTTTTTCAATTTCTAATAACTCTTGCCTTGAATAAGGTGTAAATTTCCCCTGTCCGGCTAATACTGTTTCTCTATCTCTAAAATTCTGTATAATATATCTTTTAGCTCCGCTAATATTTTTCGAAATCTCTAAAATATCATCCTGATCTAATAATTCTTTACATACAGTAGTCCTAAACTCATAATCTATATTACTATTTTTAATCAATCTAATACTTTCTCGTATTGAATTAATATCTACAATCACATCAGCCACACTATTATATTTAGACAAAGGAGCTTTAATATCCATTGCTATATAATCTATTAATCTTAAATCTAAAAGCTTTTTAATCACATCAGGATTAGTTCCATTTGTATCTAGTTTCACAAGATATCCTATATCCTTTACTTTTTTTATGAAACTTACTAACCCTTTCTGTAAAGTAGGTTCTCCACCAGATATACATACAGCTTCTACCATTTCTTTTCTACTTTTTAAAAATTCTAATACATCTTTTTCTAAAATAAATTCTCCTTCATTTTTAACAAGTGAAGAGTTATGACAAAATGGACATCTGAAATTACAACCTCCTGTAAATAATACAGTACATATTTTGTCTGGGTAATCAATAAAAGAAGATTTTTGTAATCCTTTAAAATTCATAATAACACCCTCAGTTAAAAATTTATACTTCACCAACTGCAATTAAAGTTTCTTCTCTTTTTGAAACATTATTCAATATACTATACTTTGCATCAAATTCTAACCTATCTTTAAACTCCTCTTTTTTACCTTTATTCCATGACTGAACTGGACGGTGAAAACCAACAACCCTAGTCCATACCTCAGATTCTTTTCCACATTTTGGACAATTAAAATGTTCTCCACTTATATAACCATGTTCAGGACAAATACTATATGTCGGTGTTATTGTAAAATAAGGTATTTTACTATTTTCAAACACTTTCTTTATTAAAGTCTTAACTACCTCAACACTCTCAATTTCTTCTCCTATAAAACCATGAAAAACTGTTCCACCTGTATATAGACTCTGCAATTTATCTTGTAGTCTAACAGCTTCAAAAATATCTTTTGTATGTCCTACAGGAAGTTGAGTTGAATTTGTATAATATGGCTCTTTGTCTCCTTGAGTAAATATCTTTGGATAAAGCTTTTTATCCATTCTTGCAAATCTATATGATGCACTTTCAGCAGGTGAAGCCTCTAAATTCCATAAACTTCCTGTTTCTTCTTGGAAAATTTGAATTACTTTATTCATAAATTCCATTATTTCAATTGCAAATTCATTTCCCTCTTCAGTTGTTATATCTTTACCCAATAAGTTTACACATGCTTCATTCATTCCATTAAGCCCTATTGTACTAAAATGATTTTTAAAATACTCTCCTTCTGCATCTTTAATACTCTGTAAATAGAATTTAGAATATGGATATAACCCAGCTTCCATGTAACCTTCTAATACTTTTCTCTTTGTTTCACATATCTCTTTGGCTAGTTCCATAAGCTCTCTAACTCTTCTTTTGAATTCTTCTTTATTTTTTGATAGATAACCTATTCTAGCCATATTTAATGTTACTACATTTATAGAACCTGTCAAAGGATTAGCTCCAAACAACCCTCCGCCTCTTCTTCTTAATTCACGGTTATCTAAACGCAGTCTACAACACATACTTCTAACATCTTCAGGTGACATATCACTATTTATAAAATTAGCAAAATAAGGAGTTCCAAATTTTCTAGTCATCTCCATAATTAAGTTCGCAACCTCGGAATCCCACGGAAAATCCTTCGTTATATTTATTGTAGGTATTGGGAAACTGAAACTCCTTCCAGCCCCGTCTCCTTCCATCATAACTTCACAAAGCGCCTTATTGAACATGTCCATTTCTTTTTGGAATTCTCCATAAGTTTTTTCCATGCGTTTACCGCCAATTATAACAGGCATATTTTTAAGCATAGGATGAGGTGTAATGTCTAAAGTTATATTAGTAAATGGCGTCTGAAACCCTACTCTAGTTGGTATATTTAAATTAAAAACAAAACTCTGTACTATTTTTTTTACCTGATCATAAGTTAATCCATCATAGTAGATAAACGGTGCAGCATAAGTATCAAGCGAACTTATAGCTTGTGCTCCAGCAGCTTCCCCTTGTAAAGTATACAGCCAGTTCACAATCTGTCCTAAAAATGATTGAAAATGCTTAGCAGGCTTAGATTCAATCTTTCCAGATGCACCTTTAAACCCATGAATCAATAGTGCCTCAAGATCCCAACCACAGCAATATGGAGCTAATAATCCTAAATCGTGTATATGTAAATCTCCGTTAATATGAGCATCTCTTAATTCTTTTCTATAAATTTTATTGAGCCAATATTTTTTAGTTATAGATTCAACAATATGATTATTTAGCCCCTGTAAACTGAATCCCATATTTGCATTTTCATTAATTCTCCAGTCTTCTAAAGATACATATTCTTCAATCATCTTTTCTGCATCCATAAAAAGATTTTTAACATCTCTTAGTTCCTCATGCTTTTTCCTGTATAATATATAAGCCTTAGCTGTTTTAGCATGTCCTTCTTCTATAAGTACTTTTTCGACAATATCTTGTATGTCTTCAACCGTAGGAATACCAGCACCGAAAGCTTCTTCTAATATATTAGCTGTTATCTCAGCTAATCTTCTTGCCTCTTTCCTATCATCTCCCCCTACAGCTTTTGCAGCAGCAAAAATTGCATTCTCAATTTTTTGAATGTCAAAATCAACAATGTTTCCGTTCCGTTTCTGAACTCGAGCTACCAAGCAATCAACCCCTTTATATTGTGGTATATATTAAAATAATACATATATATAGTATATATACAATTTTAAAATAATAAATATTTTTTTTCAATTAAATTTTAAACTTAGATTTTATAAATAAATAAAGTTAGTAAGATAGAACTATGCATTTCTTTATTTTTTATTACCTTTCCTTATATAATCATTTCGTCAAAAAATATACAAATCCCTAAGTAAAATTATTCTTAGGGATTATCAAATTATAATTTTCTATGGATTATAAAAACCAGATTTCAAAATATTTATATATTCTTCAAATTCAATTATTATATCATTTATATCTTTTATAACTTCATCCTCTCTCCCCTTATACATTACAGTAAATCTTTTTATAATACCTTCCAAGGTAAAGAGTAAAATTTCGACAGCTTTATTTATATCAATATTATTTCTAAATTTTCGAGTATCAATATCATCCATAAGAATTTTCAAGTACTTATTATATTTTTGATAGTATCTTACTTTAATTTCTTCTTCTAATTCTTCAGGAGGCGAAATAAAAACCTTTACTAAAAAATTATATACTACTGGATATTCGCTAGCGAACTTAATCTCCATCAAACTCCATTTTAATACCCTGTCAAAAACATCTCTTGAATCTTCTTCCTTAATATACTCATCAAACTTTTTTTCTACATCATTTAGAACATAATCAAATACATAAAGAAATAATTTTTTCTTACTTCCAAAATAGTGAAATAAAATACCTTTTGATATACCAGCTCTTTCAACTATTTTATTTGTTGATGCCTTTTCATATCCATTTTTCGCAAACTCCTCAATGCAAATATTAATTATTTTTTCTTTCTTCTCTTTAGGCAACCTTTCAAATTTACTTGACAAGTTACTACTCCTTCCTAATTTGCTTTATCCTCGTCCCCTCTTTAATATCCTTATCTGGTGATAATATCACTAAGTCACCTTCTTTTAAACCAGAAATAACTTCTACAATATCATCATTTTTAAGGCCTAAATTAACCTTCCTTAGTTTTGCCGTATCCTCTTCAACTACATAAACATAATCTTCTCCCTCAAAGTCAAAAACTGCACTTTCTGGAACAACTATTACATTTTGCCTTTTATCTACAACAAATTTTACATCTACTTCATATCCAATTTTCAAAGTTGGTATTTTTTCCAATAAATCTATATCAACCTTTACTCTTTTTTGTTCTATACCTAAATCAGACATTTTGCTAAATGCCTTTGGATATATCTTTTTTACTTTCCCAGCTCCATTTATGTTAAGCTCATCACTATAAACAATAACCTGAGTATCTTTATTTATTTTATCTATTTCATCTACTAATACATCAGCCTGCAGATAAATATCCTCATTATCTCCTATTTCCAGTACAGGAGTCCCTATTTGCAAATAATCCCCTTCTTTAATATTCAAATCTAATATCATTCCATCAACTGGCGATTTAATAAAATAATCATCTCTTGTTCTGTATAATTTATCTATTTGATATTCCAACTCTCTAATTTGAGCTAAATATTGTTCTTTAACATTTGAAGATACTCCTTTTTTTACTTGCTCCAGTTCATTTTCAGCTATTTGTAATGATTCTTTCTGTAAGTTCAATTTATCAAGAGCAGTTTTATATTGGTTAAAACTTATAGCATCACTTTCATATAACTTTTTGCTAGTCTCATAATTTCTCATAGCCTCATCTAGTAAAATTTTTTCCAAGCGCACTCTAGCTTCAGCTTGGTTTATTAGCTCCTTGTTTGGTTCTTTTACTGCTTCTTTATATGCTGCTTTTAAAGCTTTAAGTCTAGCTTCTAAACTTTTAATTTCAAGCTCTTTTATTTCTGTATTAATAATTACTAATGTATCGCCTTTTTTAACTCTATCTCCTACTTCAACCTTAATTTCATCAACATCACCCATTATTTTTGAATATATCATTCTATCACTTTCAGACTTAACTTGTGCTGTTTCATCAATATATTCAATAATATCACCTTTACTTACCTTGTATACTTCTACTTCTATAGTCTTTCCTATTGAGTTAGCAATAACAAAAGCAGAAATGGCTAATGCAATTATTACACCTATTATTAAACCCTTTTTCTTCATTTCAGTACCCCCCTCTATGAAATTCTATTTTTCAGCGCTTCAATAAAATCTAATCTATTAATTTTCCTTAGGGTAAATAATTGAGCTAACGTAACAAATAGCATTGTTAATAAAATAGCTCCTATATATGTCAATAATGAAGTTTGAACATCCATAGTATACATTTCTGTACTATACACTTCTTCTAACAGCCTTATCATATATTGACCAATTGGCAATCCGATTATTATTCCCAAAACCGTCATAATCATATTTTCTCGTGAAAGCATATTATAAATATCTCTTTTAGAAAATCCCATTACTCTAAGTGATGAAAACTCTAATCTTCTTTCATTAATGCTCATTACCGTTGAATTGTATACTATAGCAAAACCTAAAACTCCACCAAAAAGTGTCATTAAACTAACTGAATACATAGTTAAATCTAAAAATTGCATGAAAATATCTTTCATATCTTGTAAAGATTGAATAGATGTAATATTACTCATATTTTCAAGCTTACTCTTTACATTATCATCTGAATTTAAATATACACCTGTTATCATATTTTTATCTACCAATTTTTCTTCCATTTCATCTATATTCATGTATCCATTTATACCAAGTGATTGTTTTATTATGCCTGAAACGCGTAAATATACATCTTCTTTATCTGGAATAAAATTTTTTATTTTCACCTTATCTCCATCTTCTACTCCTAAATACTTAGCTAACCCTTCAGTCAAGAAAATGCCTCTATCTTTTAAAGAAATAACATCACCATCAATGTTAGTAAATTTATAAAATCTAGTATCTCTTTGAAGGCCAATTATGTTTACTACCTTACTTTTGTGCCCATATTCAATTTCAAACGGATATTCTATTTTAGGCTCAATATGGTCTACCTTTATAATGTTTTTTATATCTTTTATGACCTTTTTATTTAATGGCTTGCTAAAACTTATATTATACTCCATTCTCTGGAATTCACTATAATGCGTACTAAACATTGATATAAAAGCATCTCTAGCACTCAAAGGTAAAAATATTACACTATATGTTAGAGCTATCCCTAAAGTTATAAAAATAAATCTTTTCTTATTTCTGAATATATTTCTTAATACCATCTTCCATGTAAATGTCAATCTATTCCATAGTACAGTTATTCTATCAATAAAAATTCTACCTCCAGATTTTGGTGGTTCTGGTCTCATAGATTCTGCTGGAAGAATTTTTAAAACTTTTTTTCCTCCCCACAATCCTGCTATAATACAAAAAATCATCGAAAGAACAACAGCTAATACCATATATTTGTAATAAAAATTCATCTTAAGCATTGGTATATTAAAAAACTTAATATACATCTTTGCCATATATCCTGAAAGTACAGTTCCTAAAATAACACCAAATACAGCACCGATAAAACCTACTAATAATGAATATTTTGTATAGTGCAATATTAACTGAATATTAGTATATCCAAGAGCCTTCAGAACTCCTATTGATGTTCTTTCTGCTCTTACCATTCTTGACAGCATTACAGCCATAATTATTGCAGCTACACCTAAAAAAATTAAAGGAATTGTACTTGAGGATTGCCTTAAGCCCTTAATTTCTTCAGAAACAGCCCAATTACTTAGTTGTTCATCTTTTGTTATGATTCTTTTCACCCCATATTTATCTAGTTCATTCTCTATTTTTTTCTTTAAATTGTTTAAATTTACTCCATTTTTTGCTTTTATTATTATTTCATTATAATTCCCTCTAAAACCAAAGCTATCTTGTGCAAATTCTTTAGTTACATACACCACTCCAAATTTTTTTGGTGAAGGTAAAAAACTCTGTTCATTTTCCATTAAATAAATGTATTCCGGACTGCTTACTACACCCTTTACAGATAGATTGTAAGTTTTGCCTGATATTTGTAGCTTTAAGATATCTCCTAATTTCACTTTTCTGGCATCTGCAAATTGTTTTATCACTAAGCAATCTTTATATTTGTTATCAATATTTTCTCCTTTCATCATATAAAGTAAATTGATTCCGTTAAGATCACTCGGCTTAGAAATTATCCTTACCTTTACTTTTTCATCTTTTTCCTTTACTTTTATAGGTACATCAAAAACTATTCTTCCTTCGACAAATTCAATGTCATTCATCTTCTTAAGATTATCAATAGCTTTTTCTGGTGCTTTAACTACCTGTACATATAGATCTGCAAAATTAGTTATGTCATAATAATAATTTATGGTACTTTCTAAATTTACTGCTGCCATACTTAGAGCTGTATATACTGTAAGCCCAACAATAATAACTAAAGTTACAGCAATAAACTGCCCTTTTGAATTTTTAATACTTCTTAAAAGCTTTAAGTTAAGTTTTTTCATTACCATTCAATCCTTTCAGGCTCAACTGGATTAGGATTAACTCTATTTTCTAAAATTCTTCCACTTCTCATCCTTATTACTCTATCAGCCATGTTGGCAATCGGTGAATTGTGTGTTATAACTACAACTGTCTTTTTATAAATTTTATTAACTTTGTTTAATAGTGAAAGAATTGATATTCCTGTTTTAAAATCTAATGCTCCTGTTGGTTCATCACATAATAAAATTAATGGATTTTTAGCAACTGCTCTTGCAATTGCAACTCTTTGCTGTTCTCCTCCACTCATTTGAGATGGAAAATGATTTTTCCTATCTCCAAGGCCTACATCATCTAATATCTGATCAACATCTAAAGGTCTACTGCAGATTTCTGTAGCTAGTTCAACATTTTCTTTAGCGGTTAAATTAGACATTAAATTATAAAATTGAAATACAAAGCCTATTTTTTCTCTTCTATATTCAGTTAACTGTTTTTCATTGTAACTAGTAATCTCTACTTCTCTTAAGAAAACTTTACCTTCTGTCGGCTTATCCATTCCGCCTAGTATGTTTAATAGAGTACTCTTACCTGAACCACTCGGACCTAAAATTACTACAAATTCTCCTTCATAAATATCAAAAGATACATCATGTAAGGCTTTTACTTGGACTTCGCCCATTTGATAAAACTTACTTAAATTTCTTACTTTCATAATTATTTCTCTATGCATTCTCTCACCCCTATCACTCCTTTGACCACCCGGTCAATATATAATTATTTTACTATTTATTGACTAGATAGTCAAATACTTTGATTTAGACGAATAAAAGCTGAAAGGTAACCCTTTCAGCTTTTATCAAAAGAAGCTCTATTATAATTCATAGGAAATTATATACCTTATTGAATTGTAAATAATTTAAAATATAATTTCTGTTTATGGGTATAGGCAAAATCCTCCTTATAATTTATTTAAATTGAAGGTTTTGTTCTTTTTTTTAAATAATCCACTAAAGTAATTATTCCACTTATTACCACATTCAAGTAATATGTTATCATTCTCCATAAGAATATAGCATAAGGCAACATAGTTGCACTGAAAAATCCTTTAAAAAACAAATAAAATCCACCTTCAGAAGTTCCTACTCTACCAGGAGTAGGCATATATGAAACTGTAACATCTAATAACGATTGTATTGAAATAATATCTAAAAGTGAGGCTTTATTAAAGCCCATAGACAGATATATAAAATAAGTTATACTAAAATATACAGTTATTTGAACAAGTGTAAGAAACGATATCTTTAGTGAAATCTTTTTATTTTCCTTAATCTTATCAATACCTATCATATATTCATCTAAATGTTTTTCAAAACTAAGTACAACCTTTTCTAAATTCTTTATGATTCTAACTTTATGTAGTAAATATAAAATAATATTTATTAATTTTTTAGTAATATTTTGATTGAAAAATAAAGTTATCAAAGCTATTGTCCCAAAAAGCCTTATAACAATACCTATTGCAAAAAAAGGTAGTACCATTTTTAAATTTTTATAAATAAAACCTAACTTAATAATAAACATAAATACAGAAAATAATGTTACAACAATTTGAAATATAATAAATTTAGCTAATAAAATAGAGGTTGATATTCCAATAGGTATAGATTCATTAGCCATTACATAAATCTGTGCAGGCTGTCCACCACTTGAAAATGGTGTAATATTATTATAGTACTGTCCAATCATAGTAAACTTTATTGATTTTAACAAACTTGACTTTGAATTAATCATTTTAGTTAAATAATATATTATCGACCCATCAATTATCCAATATAAAACCATACATAACATACCTATTAAAAGATATGTTTTATTTATTTTCAACAGTAATAAAGGTATCTCCGTTATTCTATTTTCTCCTAATATTAAAGACAATGTAATTACTATTAAAATCACTACAAAAAGATAGTTTAAGATTTGTCTTTTCATAGACTTCTCCTAACTTTTTAGTTTTTCATTTTATTGTCAATTCCATTTTAAACCGTTTATATATATTTTATTACTTTCTGAGAATATATACAACTTTTTTTACAATCATTTTAAATAATTGGCTAAATTGTTAAACTCTCCAGAATTAATTCTGGAGAGTTCCTGGTTCTACATACCATGGTTCAGGATCATCTAACCCATCACAATATCCTATACTAACTCCACTTCCGACCGTCAATATTAAAATTATTATAAGTATAATGAGTAATCTCTTCAATTTCATACCTCCTTTCTTTTTCCAATATTTCCTGCCGATGACATATCATGAAATTATTCTTTTTATTTTGTAAATGTCTTTATCTACAAAATACTCACATAACCTTACAATTAGTTTCTCTAAACCGTCCACTCCCTTATTTACCTTTATAAATTCAATTATCTCGTCTATTATATTTTTATCCTCTGTGGTTTCTGAACTCATGATAAAAATCTCTACTATCTTACAATATGTTTCTATTAATAAAGACATATCACCTTTATTCTTTGCAATATCTGATAATTCAAGTAAATACATTTTTGCTTTACTATACTTACCACCCTCAGATAATTTATCAATAAATGATTTAATAGTAGAAATTAAATATGTGCTATTATTTATTTCTTTTCTTATCCTTAAACTTTTATCTAAAAACTCAATTGATTTCTCGATATCATTCAACTTATAATATACTTCACCTATGTTATTATAAGCTGAAGCCATTTTCTCTAAATTACCATTTTCCCTAGATAAATCTAATAGCTGTTCAAACATTTTAAGTGCTTCTTCAAATCTTCCAATTTCAGTATAAATGTTCCCTTTCAGCAATAGAATATCCATATATTGGTTATTTTTTAAGATTTCAAATTCTGATATAAGTTCATCCAAACACTTCAAACTCTCTTCATAAGATTTTATTTTATATAAAGCCAGTGAATTGTTAAATAAAATACGTTTTTTAAAACTCTTATCTAATACTTTAAAATCTTCCATAATAGATAAAACATATTCATTTAAAATAATAACCCCTTCATAATCTCCTTTTTTTATTAAACATCTTCCTATCTTCGTGAAAACGTTAACCAAATTTCTATAATCATTTAATCTAAAATAATTTCCTAGAGCTTTCATATAATAGAATTTACTTTTATGATAATTTAATTTAGTAAAAAAATAATCTCCAGCTAAATCATAAATAACTGCTTTTTTCGAAGGAATATCCCATTTTCTTAATAACTTTTCAGCTGTATAAAGTTCTGTTAAAAACTCACTTGATGAATTTTTTATTTTAGTTTTTAAAATCTCTATAATAGTATCTAACCTATAAGAAGCCTGCTTCTTTTCATCAGCTAAAAGATAATCTGCATCAACTTGATAATCTAAGTTTTTTCTTTGTAATATCTTTCTTAGATTGTTAGCTAAAACTTTAGCAGTTTCATTACTTAGTTTAACCTTTCCATTCTCTATATAGCTAATTAAACTCCTATCAATACCATCTCCTGCCAACTCTTTTTGATTAATCTTCAAGAATTTTCTTATTGCTTTAATTTTTTCATGGGTAGGTAAAATGGTATCTTCCAAAATATACACTCTATCAGTCCCCTCATAACCAATAATTAAAACTTTTATTTTAAAAATTACCCTAATTTGTAATTAACTAATTTTTTGTTAGTTTATCATTTATATTTATAATTGTAAATAGTATTTTAATATTATAATCAGCCTACTTTTTATATTAATAGAAATTTTCTGACGATTTGCAGAAAATTATATACCTTATTAAACTGTGAATAGTTTTAAATATAATTTCCGTTTATGAATACAAGCAAAATCTACCTTATAACTTATTTAATATTGAAGATTCTGTTCTAAAATAAATTGTTAAAAATTTTTAACATACATAAATATATATTATATTTAACTATATTTCAGAATACATTAATCAAATTAAATTATTTTTTTTTATAATTAAATCTTAAAATTTTTCATCATATCTGATATAATTTAAATTGAATGGTCTTTATTTTTTTGTTTATTGTGCAACCGTTTGCATCTATATTTATAAAAGGTAGGTGAAATAATGAAACAATACTTTAAAATTGATGAATGGAACATTATAGAAGAAGGACTACATCCAGAAGAAAACAGAATATATGAAAGTGTAATGAGTCTTGGAAACGGTCATATGGGTATTAGAGGAAATTTCGAAGAAGATTATTCAGGTGATACTCTGCAAGGCACATACATAGCAGGGGTATATTATCCAGATAAAACTAAGGTAGGCTGGTGGAAAAACGGATATCCAGAATACTTTGCTAAAGTACTAAATGCTACAAATTTTATAGGTATAAAAGTATTAATAAATGGAGTAAACATTGATTTAGCTAAAGTCAAAGTCAAAGACTTCAGTCGTATACTTAATATGAAAAATGGTTACCTTTTAAGAAGCTTTACTATAATAGATTCTGAAAACAGAGAAACTAAAATCGAAGTAAAAAGATTTTTAAGTATGTCAGAATTAGAAATAGCAGCTATATCTTACAGTATTACTCCATTAAATCATGATGCTGAAATTACTTTAATCCCGTATCTTGATGGCGACGTTTCAAATGAAGATTCTAATTATAATGAAAAATTCTGGTTAGAAGTTAATAAATCTGTTGATGTTGGACAAGGTTTATTAACCATGAAAACAAAAAAACTAGATTTTCATGTAGCTTGTGCAATGAAATATGATATAAAAGAAGATGGTAATGATATTACCAAAGAAATTGAACTTATAGACAAAGAAAAATATGTTGGAAATAAAGTATCTTTTACAGCTTCTAAAGGAAAAACTTATACATTGTATAAGTACATCTCAGTTACAACAAACCGAGATTATGATACTGAAAATATTGAATCAGAAGCAATTAAAAAAGTTAATAATGCATATTCAAAAGGATTTGATGCTCTATTAAATGAACATATCTTAGCTTGGGACCGTATTTGGAAAGAAAGTGATGTAGTAATCGAAGGTGATGTCAAAGCACAACAAGGTATTAGATTTAATATTTTCCAACTAAATCAGACTTATACTGGTCATGATCCAAGACTTAATATCGGACCAAAAGGTTTTACTGGTGAAAAGTATGGCGGTAGCACTTATTGGGACACAGAAGCTTTCTGTTTTCCATTCTATCTAAGTACTCGTGACCAAAGTATAGCTAGAAATTTACTTATATACAGATACAATCATTTAGAAAAAGCAAAAGAAAATGCTAGAAAGTTAGGACTAAAAGGTGCTCTTTATCCTATGGTTACTATGAATGGAGAAGAATGTCATAATGAATGGGAAATAACTTTTGAAGAAATTCATAGAAATGCAGCCATATCATATGCAATATTTAATTATGTAAGATATACCGACGACAAACAATATCTTGTAGATTATGGATTTGAAGTATTAGTTGAAACAAGCAGATTCTGGGCTGATAGAGTTAATTATAACCCTAGAAAAGATAAATATATGATTTTAGGCGTTACAGGCCCTAACGAATACGAAAACAATGTAAATAATAACTGGTATACAAATACAATGGCTGCGTGGAATTTGGAATATACTCTAGAAGTTATGGAATATATAAAAAATGAACATCCTGATAGGTTTGAAGAATTAAAAAATAAACTTAAGTTACAAGATGAAGAAATAGAAAAGTGGCAAGATATAATAGATAAAATGTACTATCCATATGTAGAATCATTAGGAATATTTGAGCAACAAGACGGCTACATGGACAAAGAACTTCTTAGTGTTGAGGATATTCCAGAAGAAGAATTACCAATAAATAAACATTGGTCATGGGATAGAATACTACGTTCTTGTTTTATTAAACAAGCAGACGTAATACAAGGGTTATATTTCCTAAATGACAGGTTTGATTTAGAAACTAAGAAAAGAAATTTTGATTTCTATGAACCAAAAACTGTGCATGAATCATCATTATCACCATGTATATACTCAATTATAGCTAGTGAAATTGGATATGAAGAAAAAGCATATGAACTATATTTAAGAACAGCAAGATTAGACTTAGATAACTACAATAAAGATACTGAAGATGGACTTCATATAACAAGTATGTCTGGAAGTTGGTTAGCAATAGTCCATGGATTTGCTGGAATGAGAATTAAAGATGGTATGCTAAACTTCTCACCTTTTATTCCAAAAGCGTGGAATAAATATTCTTTCAAGATAATCTTTAGAGGACATCTACTTAAAATAACTGTAGATAAAGAAAGAATAACAATTGAGCAAGAAGAAGGCGATACACTTACTTTAAGAATATATGACAAAGAATATACTATAGAAGCTAATGATAAAATAACTTTAAAGACAAACAGATAAAAATAGGGCTTACAATTTATATTGTAAGCCCTATTTTTCTTGAAGTTTAAATTTATTAATCTGCTCATTTAACTTCATTATCATTTGATTTAATATCTGTGATGTCGAAGCTAACTCTTTTGCTGCTATATTAACCTCTTCAGATGAAGCTGATATTTGCTGTGATGAAGCCGAATTTTCCTCAGCTATTTGTAAAACTTCTTCTACATTAGTTATGATGTTATCCTTCTCTTGTTTTATATATAATACTGAATTACTTATATTTTCAATAATAGGCAATATAATTGTTATAACTTTTATTATCTCTTTAAAAGAATCTATAGTAGTTTCAATAGAATTAACCTGTACTGTCAAATCATTATTTACATTATCAGTAGCCTCTGTAACGACGTTAGCATCTATTAATATGTCTTCAATTAATCTATTTATATCCCTAGATGCTTCTTTAGTTTCCTCTGCTAATTTCCTAATCTCTTCTGCTACAACTGTAAAACCTTTTCCAGATTCACCTACTCTTGCGGCTTCAATAGCTGCATTTAAAGCCAGTAAATTTGTTTGCTCCGCAACATCATTTATCATTTTTGTTATTTCATTTATTTTATCAATCCTTTCACTTAATAAAGCTATTTTTTTACTAACATCACTAAAAGAATGACTTATACCATATATAGAATCAATCAATAATCCTAACTTTTTATCACTTTCTTTAGCCATATTCGCAGTCTTTTTTGTATTTTTACTTATATCTTGTATATTTTTAATCATAACTTCTAATTCTTCTCCAAATTTATTCAATGCTCTGCTTATTTTATCTAAATCATTAGCTTGTGAAACTGAACCTTGAGATATTTCCTGTATAGCACGTAAAACCTCACCATATGACGTACTCACTTTTTCAGATATTTTAGATAGATTATTCGAATAAGCAGATATTTGCTGAGAACTTAATTTTACTAATTGTATCATTTCTGATATATCCCTTATAGTCTTACTTAATGCCTTATTCATTATTCCAAACTCATTCTTTTTATCAGTATCTATATTTTCAGTAAAATCTCCTTGTGAAATCTTCGTTAAAATATGTATCATATCCTTTAACGATTTATTTATAACTCTTATTATAATCAACATAAATGATAACAGTAAAACTACAGCTACGATTACAATAATCAAATATAATCTTAAATTTTTAATATAAATTTTATAACTATCCTTCTTTAATTTTTCAGCTACTAATTTATTATATTTTATCAACCCGTCAAGATAATTTTCAATATTATTTTCTAAACCATGTAATTTAGTTTTCTGGTCACTTTTAATACTCTCTTGATTGGATAGAGTCTTTTTTATATCTTCCCATACATCAATATATTTCTTATAGTCTTCTTTAAATTTATTTATGTATACAACTTCATTTTCATCTATTTTTGAATTTTCATATTCCTTTAATAAATTATCTATTGTTTTAGTAATTTTTTCTACTTCTTTATCATACTCATAATAAAATTTACTATCCATTCCTTTTGAAATATTATATTTAAGCATATATATATTATTTTTCAACTCACCTATTTTTATTATTGGAAGAAGCCTATTATTATAAATTATGTCTGTATTATAATAAATTTGTTTGAAAGCATAATACCCCACACCACCTATTATTCCTAAGAAAAGTATTTTAAAAATTAATATAAATACTATACTATGTACAATTTTAAGATTTTTAAATTTATCCATAATGTTCCATTTTGTTGAAAATTTTTTAATTGAAATTTTTTTACGAAAAAAACGTTTTTTCAATTTATTTCCCCCTTTCATATTTTAAAACGAAATCTTTAATTTAAAATAATTTTAATAAATCTACATAAGCAGGTTCGGTTCTATATTTTTTAAATATTTTGATAACACTATTATTATATAATATAAAATTATAATATGCAAACGGTTGCATTAATATTGTATTTAATATATAATTATAAATGGCATTTTTATAAAAAGAAAACAAAGGAGGATTGATTATGTTAGATACAAAAAAATTACCTAAAGTAGCGTATTTCTGTATGGAATACGGTTTAGATACTTCTTTAAGAACTTATGCAGGAGGACTAGGTATACTAGCAGGAGATTATCTAAAAGGTGCTAAAGACCATGGATTTCCTATTGTTGGTATAGGTATCAAATGGAAACAAGGATATACTGATCAAATGATTGGAGAAGATGGTCGTCCATATGATACATATCATAACTACGAATATGACTTTATGGAAGATACAGGAGTAAAAGTAACTGTTAAAATTCGTCAAAGAGATGTTGTGTGCAAGGTTTGGAAAGTAGAAAACTTCGGAAATGCACCTCTTTACTTACTAGATACTGACCTTCCTGAAAATGAAGATGCTTGGATAACAGGTCAGCTTTATGGATGGTTTGGTGAAGAAAGAATAGCTCAAGAAATGGTATTAGGAATTGGTGGAGTTAGAGCTTTAAGAGCATTAGGTATTGATGTTGATGTTTATCATTTTAACGAAGGACATGCAGTTTTTGCAGGACTTGAACTTATAAGAGAAAAGATGGAAAAAGGTATGTCTTTTGAAGATGCATTAAAAGCTTCAAGAGAAGAAATAGTATTCACTACACACACTCCAGTAATTCAAGGAAACGAATCTCATTATTTAGACAGATTAATGTATATGGGTGCTAACAATGGTTTAACTTTAGAACAAATGGTTAGAATTGGTGGAGCTCCTTTTAATATGACTGTAGCTGCTTTAAGACTTTCACGTATTTCAAATGCAGTAGCACAGCTTCACTGTCAAACTGCAAACAAAATGTGGGCTCATATAGATGACAGATCAGAAATTATAGGTATAACAAATGCAATACATCTTCCAACTTGGGTAGATGAAAGAATGATTGATGCAGCAGAAAATGGTGGAGATCTTTGGGAAATCCATATGGACAACAAAAGAAAATTAATTGAATTCATAGAAGAAAGAAATGGAGTTAAACTTGATGCAGATAAATTACTTATAGGTTTCTCAAGACGTGCAGCTCCTTATAAGCGTAGTAACTTTATATTTACTGATGAAAATGTAATTTCTCCACTTTTAGAAGAAGGAAAAATACAGATAGTTTTCTCAGGAAAAGCACATCCACTAGATGATACAGGAAAGAAAATAGTAGAGAACATTGTTAAAATGACAAAGAAATATCCTAACTCAGTTGTATTCTTAGAGAATTATGATATGACTATAGGTAAAATGTTAACTAGAGGTTCTGACGTTTGGTTAAACAATCCAAGAAGACCAAAAGAAGCTAGTGGTACTTCTGGTATGAAAGCAGCAATGAACGGTGTATTAAACTTAAGTATTTTAGATGGATGGTGGCCTGAAGCTTGTGAACACGGCGTAAACGGATGGCAGTTCGGCGATGGCTTTGAAAGTGAAAATGTAGCTGAACAAGATGCTCATGACTTAAAAGCTCTATATAAAGTTCTATTAGAAGAAGTTATTCCTACTTACTATAACAATCGTGAAAAATGGATAGAAATGATGAAAAACAGTATCCTTAGCACAAAAGATAAATTTGCAGTTAAGAGAATGCTTGAAGAATATTATGAAAAAATGTATATTAAAAAATAAAAATGCCTTTACTCCCCACGATATAAATATATCGTGGGGATATTTTTATCTAAACAAACTTCTACCATTTCTATTATTCTAAATAAGTCATATTCTTTACAAAATACAAAAGATACAATTGTTTGTAAATAGAATAATATGGTATAATAGGATAAAAAATTAAATACGATATAATAAATGAAAATCAGCCTTAATATAACTTAACAAAATTTTTAAACTTAAGGAGGTCATTATGAAAAAAATATCAAAATATTTTATTCTTTTTATAACTTTATTTATATTAATATCGTCAACAGTCTATTTTCTCTTCATTAAAAAAGATAATCCAACAAATAAATTTAATTCCATAAAACAAGTTTCCGTTAATGAATTGATAACAACAAAAGAGATGAAAGCTGATTTGGACTATCTAGTAAATACTCTAAAAGATGTTCATCCAAAAACTTATAATGGTTTTAGTAGAAAGCAGAATTTAATAATAAAAAAAGCATATAAAAAGATAAAAAAAACAATGGAAGTTGATGACTTTTATTTTGTTCTTAATGAAGTGATATGTTCCCTCAAAGATGCTCATACCGCAATGTGGCTTGAAACTGCCAAAGAATATATAGATTTACCAATCGTATGGCTTGATGATGGAATGTATATAATTGAAAGTAGAAATAGCTTTAAAAAAGGTGATAAAATTCTATCTATCGGTGGAAAAACAGAAAAAGATTTGCTAATAGAATTAGAAAAAATAATACCTGCTGAAAATCGGCAGTGGGTTAAGGTAATAGGAAAAATGAATCTTATCAAAAAACCTTTTTTAGATTACTTAAATTTAATAGAAGACAACCATGTTAATGTAAAAATACAAAGAGACGGTAAAGAATTAAATATAGAACTTCCATTAGTAAAACACATAAAAAACACAAAAAACAAAACTGAAAAATGGGTAAGTTATACTATAGACAAAGAAAATTCACTTGGAATTTTTAAACTTGATAAATGTATCTATAATGAAAAATATAAGACAACATTAGAAAATTTTTTTAAAGAAGTTTCAAAATATCATATAAAAAATATAGCAGTTGACATAAGAAAAAATCCTGGCGGTAATTCTAATGTTGTAGACGAATTTATGAGATATATTGATATAGATAATTATGTGTCTTATACAGCAGATATTAGATTTTCAGAACAAGCCAGTAAACAAAGAGGATATTCAAGAAAAAGTGGATATAAATCATACTCTGAAAATATTATAACTAATAATAAAATTTCAAATAAAGATTTAATCTTTAATGGAAATATATATATTTTAACTTCACCATATACATTTAGTTCTGGAAACTGGTTTGCTGTAATTATGAAGGACAACAATATAGGAAAAATAATCGGAGAGCCTACAGGTAACCAGCCTTCTAGTTATGGAGATATTCTGAATTTTAGAACTCCAAATTCAAATTTTATGTTTTCTGTATCTCATAAAAAATTTGTAAGACCAAATATTGATAATGACCCTGAAAATTGCTTGCATCCTGACATTGAAGTTTATACTACTATAGAAGACATCATAAATGGAAAAGACCCTCAAATAGAAAAACTAATAGAAATTATAAAAAATAACAAATAAGATACAAGAAAACGGTTCTTCTGTTTCCTTTTGGATACATTAGAACCGTCTTATTTTTTCTGTTAATATCACATCTTATCCTATATAACTTAATCGATTGGCAATTAAATTTAAATCTAGAAAAAATGTCATACATCAAAATAAACTTAATTATATAATAATATTAAAGTATTCTAGAGGAGGTGTAAAATGATCGAAAAGCAACTAATTGACAGAATTCAAAATACAATCGATTATATAGAAGAACATTTATATGAAAAAATCAAAATAGAAGACATCGCTAAAATAGCCTATATGTCTCAATCTTCATTTTATATTATTTTCTCAAATATTCTTGGCACTACAGTCAAAGATTATATAAGAAAACGCCGCCTATCTCTATCTGCATATGATTTAGTAAAATCAAATATGAGTATTTTAGATATAGCTTTAAAATATCAATATTGTACTTATGAATCCTATTCTAGAGCATTCAAAAAGTTATTTGGTGTTTCCCCGAAAAAATATAGAAACAAAAATCTATACATTAATGTTTTTCCTAGAGTTAATTTAACGTATCAAAATTTGAATGGAGGTATTAATATGATTAATAAAGAAATGAATAGAGATATTATAATTAATAAGATTAATTCAATCAATAGCGGTTTTATATTAGACATTGATATTGATCATTTTCAACAGATTAATGAAAAGTATGGTCATAATATAGGAGATAAGGTTCTTATAGAAGTCCCTGAAAGAATTAAAAATGTTTTAAATAAGTATAAATTAAATGTTGATGTAACCCGTATAAATGCTGATGAATTTGTAGTAATTATAAAAGATAAACCCAAAGAATTTATAGAGAAAATATCTTCTGAAATAATAAATATTATGACTAAAGAATTTGTATTTGATGAAATAACACTAAATGTTACAGTAAGTATAGGCATTTCAAGTTTTACTGTTGGTTGTAATGATGAAGAAGTCATTAAAAGTGTTAAAGAAGCTATGATACTTGCTAAAAAAAGTGGAAGAAATCAGTACAAGCTAATATAGTTTGTGCTGATAAGAATTCAAGGGGGAAATAAAGTGAAAATATACATAACAAGACATGGTGAAACAGAATGGAATAAATTGGGTAAAATGCAAGGATGGAAAGATTCTAATCTTACTATAAAAGGTATTGAAGATGCTAAAAAATTAGGAAAAAGTTTAGCTCATATTGAATTTGATAAGATTTATTGTAGCCCTTTACGCAGAGCCATTGATACTGCAAATTATATTAAAGGCGATAAAAATACGGAAATAATAATAACTGAATCATTAAAAGAAATGGGTTTCGGTTCATGGGAAGGGATGGAATATTCAAAAATAAGCGAATCATACCCTACTCAACATTTTAATTTTTGGAATAAACCACATTTGTATAAACCTATTGACGGCGAAAGCTTTGATGTATTATTTGATAGAGTACAAAAAGTATTAAATGACATAATTAATTGTAATAATTATGGTGATAATATTTTGATCGTAACTCATGCTGTAGTTATTAAAGCTATCTACGCAATAATTAAAAATTATTCTTTAGAAAACTTTTGGAATCCTCCCTTTATTCATGGGACATGCTTAACCATACTTGAAATAAAAGATAATGAAATACAAATTGTTTTAGAAGCCGATATTTCTCATTTAGAAAAACTTGATACAATGAGATAGATACAAAAAAACGGTTCTTTTGTTTCCATCGTAAGGATACATTAGAACCGTCCCTTTGTATTCTTAGCATTTTTAGGAATAATTTATTTTTTGTAGTAAAAACGGTAAAAAACATTTTGCATTCCATATATATGTATAATATAATTTATACATAAAAGACATTTAATGTTTTTAAAAAACTAATATTCTTTCTACAACTAATGGAATTTTAAAAATATAGGAAAACTAAAATATCTTAAACTTTATAAATCATTAAATTTTAATATTTGGGTGTCAAATTTGCTCTATACAAAAAGGAGGGCAATGATGAAAACATCATATAGCAAGATAATCAAATGGACTGTTCGCATTTTCTTTATTGTACTTGTTCTGATATGTATTATCCCCTTTCCAATTAATAGAAAACTTGATGCCGTGGAAATAAAGCTAAATGCCCCCTCCTATTTGGAAAAACGTACAATTTATATTTCTGGAACTTATTATTTCAATCTATTAACTGACAGTACTTTTAAAGGACAAATTTTTGTCCCCGAATATAAATTAACCTCTAAAAAAATGAATAGGATAATATTCGATAGAGATACAGACAATGAAGATTCTCTAACATATGAATATGCAATTGGTACTGATACTAATGGCCGCCCTCTAAAGAAGGATTACTTTTTTGGACTGATTCGTTCCAAGCCATTTTTTCATGATATGGTAATACTGGTGTATGAACAGTATGAAGGTAAAGACGGTGGATATGGTGGACATTTCAGCGGCAAAAGTGGTCGTTGCATTGTGCCATCTGCAAGCAACCGTGAAGAAGCCTTAAAGATATTAGAAAAACATAATATTTTCTCGTCTGAACATTATAAGTAATAGATATAAATAGACGGTTCTTCTGTTTCCTTTTGGATACATTAAAACCGTCTCACTATTCCCAAGAATATAATCCTCTATTAAAAACTCAATGATTTATACTTTCCTAATGTAATAAATTCATCTACAATATCTTCAATTTCTTCGTTGTGAGTAATCATTAATATTATCTTGTCCTTTTTTTCCTCTTTTAATATCGACTTAAGTTTAAGTATACTATTATAATCCAAAGCAGATATCGGCTCATCTAATATCATAAATTTTGGCTTTTTTATTACCCCTCTTACTAAAGCTATTTTCTGTTTTTCTCCGCCAGATAAATTCAAATTTTCATTATGACTATCTATTCGCTTTTCAATATAAAATTCAGAACACAACCTTTTTAAATAATCTCTATCATAAGATTTAATACCAAAAGTTAAATTTTCTTTTAAAGAGATATTGATAAGATCTGGCTCTTGCTCTACAATCGATATTAGATGCCTTCTTAAGTAATTAGCATCTAGCTCTTTTATAGAAATATTATTATAGAGAACATCTCCTTTATAATCATATCTAAGTCCTGTTATAATATCTATTAAAGTACTTTTTCCTGAACCATTTTCTCCTTTTAGACAATATATCTTACCTTTTTTAAGAGAAAAATTGAGCCCAAAATAGAGTTCCCTCTTATTATTATAACTAAAATATAAATCCTTTAATTCGATTGAATCTATATCACCTATTATTTTAGTTCCGTTATGTTCAGGCTTTAAGGTTAAAATTTCGTTCATTCTCTCATAACAAACTTTAGCATGTTGATAATTTTGTCCTAATGATAAGAAATACTCAACATTTGAAATACAAATATTCGCATAATTATATATCAATATAAACTGTCCCATACTAAGATTACCATTTATAATTTTATATCCACCAAATATGATTAAAAGAACTATAGATATATATTTAGAAAATAACCCCACATTTTGAAGCTTGGCAGATACTTTTGTAAAATCAATATTTCTGTCTAAAAGTAAATCATAAAAATATTCTACTCTAATCTTTATAACATCAAACCAACTATTGCTTTTTGTTTGCTTTATCATTTTGAGTCTGTCATTATTAGCTGCATAAAAATCATTATTAGCATCCCTATATCTATAACCTTTTTTAAATAATTCTTTATTAAAAAATATAATGCCTATTGAGTTTATCACAATCACTAATACCAATACTATAAATAATTTAACGTCTATAGATAATATCATAGCACCTAAAACTATTGTACTTAAAATCTTCATAATCGAATTACATAAATTATTAAATACAAACAAGATTATATTCAGTATATCGTCATTTAGCCTTTGATTTAGATAAGCAGGATTAAATCTACTAATATCATTTAATGATAATTTTTCTATATGACTCTCAGCTTCATCTAACATACTATATCTAACTTTAGCTGTACATTTAGCGAATATTATCTCTTTATAAAAAAATATCACTAAGTAAATTACGGAAAGTATAGCTATCCATTTGGCATATCCCCATATAATATTACTAGATTTGTAAAGAGTTATTTCATCTATGAATTTACTAAAAGCATAAGGTAATATTAATTCAATCGTGTAAAGTATTAGAGTCATAAATATAAATAATAAAAACATCCATTTATATTTTTTAATATGAGATTTAAAATATTTTAAAATGATTTTATAACCTCCTTTCCCATATGCCCAAATTTTAACAACATTAAGCTGCTAAATATTCTAAAATAAATAATTTTAACATATAACATATCTTAATTATATTACTATTTATTGCTTTAATTTTTATTTATGGTAAATATGAGTAATTTAACCTTATTATAACATGATGCTTTAGAAAAGTAAAGAAAAAACAAAAATAAACATCTGTAATAAATATTTTCAATTTTTCATTCAATTATTCTAATTTTTAAGCTATAATGATTATAGTTTTGAATTCCTAAAACTTTTTTTCACTGTTTTACTATTAATTATCAGATGTTATTCATTACTCCTGTTAATTATTAAATTAAAAAACTATGTTTTAGAATGTCAGCAATAATAAACTAGAAAGGATGATTTCCTTGGATTTAATTGAAACTCTATACATAATTCCAGGTGTTCTGCTAGGATTTTCACTTCATGAATTTGCACATGCTCAAACAGCAGTATGGCTCGGTGATGATACTCCAAAACTTCAAGGAAGGCTTTCAATCAGTCCATTAGTACATATTGATATCATTGGATTTTTAATGATTATACTTGCTGGATTCGGATGGGCAAAACCAGTTGAAATTAATCCATACAATTTTAAAAAACCAAAAAGAGACGATATATTAGTATCTATAGCAGGGCCGCTTGCAAATTTATTTATAGCGATATTCTTTCTTTTACTAATGAAAATATTATATCACGCTCCTAACTTTCTACCTTATAGTTTATATGAAACAATAATGAATGTTTTTAATTTTACTGTATGGATAAATATAGTTCTATTTGTATTTAATCTTATTCCTATACCACCTTTAGATGGAGCACATATTTTATTTGATATATTAAATCTTAAAGATAAACCATTTTATTATGAATTTTATGATAAAGGTAGAATATTACTTTTTATTTTAATAATTACAAATCTTATTGATAAAATAATAGTACCACCTATCCATATGATATATCTTTCTTTAGAAAATTTATTCTTTTAATTTAAAAAAAAGTTTTTACCTATTTAATACAAGTGGACGGTTCTTCTGTTTCCTTTTGGATACACTAGAACCGTCCACTTGTTTCCTTTTTAGTATCCGTATCTTGAGCCTGGATACCCATAGTAAGGATGCCTTCTACCTCTTAATAATTCATTTAATAATATAATAAATATTAAATCTTTAAATAATCTTCTCCTACCATAATGTCTTCTACTAACTGAAGACCTCCCATTTTCTAATGGATCTTTGTCTATTTCTGGATATATTTTTATCATCTCTTCGTATACTTCATCAACCATTATTCTTACTTCATCTTCATCTGGATAAGGATATGGATTTGGGTATGGATAGGGATATACTCCATAACTATATGGATAATGTCTGTATATACACTCTCTAACCTTCGGCAATACTTCATGATATATTTCTGGATATTCGTACATATATGAATAGTTATAATACAAAATAAAACCCCCTCTCTATCTAATCTAGCTTTGATACTATCATATGTTAGAGAGGGGTTTTTTGTTTATGTTACTTAACAATCTTTACATCTATATTTAATTTATCAATATCTATTGTGCTTTCATTATCTAATCTCAATACTTCTCCATTCATAATAACTTTACTATTTGAATCTAAACCTAAAATTCTAAGCTTCATTTTAGGGATTTTATATCCATTTTTTATAACTTCTGATGTTATTGAAACTTCTTTTTCACTATTTTTCATTATAAACTTTATCTCTGTATAATTACCTTTTTCATAATCAAAGCTAATTCCATCATCTAAATATAATGTATATTCACCATCTTGTCCTAAATAACAGTTTATAGTTATTTCTTGCTCTTTTTCTCCTATATATTGCATTACATTATCTGTAGGGATAATAGCTCCAGCCTTAATAAATATCGGCATTGAATCTATTGGAGCTTCTTTAATAATATATCTACCACCTTCGAACTTTTCTAAAGTCCAATAATCGTACCAGATGCCTCTAGGAAGATAAACCATTCTAACTCTTGTATACGGTCTTATTATTGGACAAATTAATATATTCTCTCCAAATAAAAATTGATCATTTATGTTATATGTTTCTTCATCATCTTGATAATGATAGAATAATGGTCTAATAGCTGGATGTCCATTAATTGAACTTTCTCTCATCAAATTATACAAATAAGTTATAAATTTATAACGCATATTGATAAACTTTCTTGTGTTTTCTAAAACTTCTTCTCCGAAACACCAAGGTTCTTGATTAATAGAACCTTTAACACTGTGGTTTCTAAATAATGGCGTAAATGCTCCTAATTGTGTCCAACGAGTTAAAAGTTCACCATTACTATCTCCAATAAAACCACCCACATCTGCACCTATAAATGAATATCCACTCAAACCTAGATTCATGAACATAGGCATACTTGCTTCTAAATGCTCCCAAATACTTGTATTATCTCCTGTCCAAAGAGCTGCATATCTTTGAGTTCCCGCAAAAGCAGCTCTAGTCAATATAAACGGTCTTACATTAGGTTTAATACTTTTCACTCCTTCATAAGTAGCTATAGCTTCAAGCATACCATATAAATTATGAATTTCTGCATGACTTTTTTCTTCACCTTGATCATTAAAATGTACCGTATCCTCTGGAACAACTTTAGATTCTGTAGTAAAGTCAGCAGGTTCATTCATGTCATTCCAAAAACCTTCTACACCATCTTCTATTAACCCAGAATGAAGTTCTCCCCACCATTTTCTAACTTTTTCTCTTAGAAAATCAGGAAATACAGCTTTACCAGGCCATACTTCACCTATATAAACTTCACCATTCTTATCTTTTATATAAAAATCATTTTCCTTACCCTGTTCGTATACCCAATATCCATCTTCTACTTTTACACCTGGGTCTATTATAACAACAAGTTTAAAGCCCATATCTTTAAGCTTTGATACCATATCTTTGAATTCATAGAACTTATCAGAATCTACTGTAAAAACTTTATAATCTTTCATATAATCAATATCTAAATAAAGCACATCACATGGTACATTTTCTTCTCTCATTCTTTTAGCTATTTCCATTAACTCTTCTCTATTTTCATAACTCCATCTACATTGCTGATATCCTAAAAAGTCTTTTCTTGGTAAAGGCATTCTTCCTGTTAAATAAGTATACGCTTTAACAACTTCTGATACTTTCTCATCGTATATAAAATAGTAATCTAAGTATCCTCCATCTGCACCAAACTTTAACACATTATCTTTAGTTTTACCTAAATCAAAATAAGTTTTATAACTATTGTCAAAATAAATACCGTAGCATAACTTCTTACTTAACCCAATATAAAAAGGTATAGACGTATGATATTCCTTAATAGTTGCATTATGAACTGGAAATACACCCATAACATCAGTATTCCAATTTGAAGTTTCAGTTCCTTTTTTATTTAACCAACCATATTTCTCTCCTAGTCCATAAAACCCTTTTTCCCAAAGAATTTCCTTTTCAATTTCGATTCCTTCTAAATCTACATTCATATCCCTATTTAGTAATTCTCCATTTTTATTGAATATGCTAATTTGTAAATTTTCTTTATTAATTTCTATTATAAGACTTTTAGTCTTAATTATATTACCTTCTTGGTTATGTTCAATATCTTTAGGTTTAACTACAACAGCAGGAGTAGATACTGGTATCTCTCCATCATTACTATATGCAAAGCGTACAATATTATCATCGTAAAAAATAATATTTAAAAAACCTTTTTTCCCCTCAATTTTATATCCGAATTCTGTTTTTTTAATCATAATCTACCTCCTTAGTTTTTTATAATATTCTTCGTTTGTTTAAAATTTTTAATCTAAAATTACTTCTACATATGTTCTTAAAACCTCACCAACTGACCATGCTTGAGCCACACAACCCCTTGGATAGTGAGGTTCATCTCCATCAAATATTTCTGATATATTGCCAATACATGCATCTTTCATATGATAATAAAACTCTTCAAGCATATATTTTGCATTAAGTTTACTTTCTTTAGAATAGTCATTTACTTTTACATATGCTTCAACAAAAGGCCCTATTAACCAAGCCCAAACTGTACCTTGATGATATGCACCATCTCTCTTTAGAACATCTCCACCATATTTCCCTATATATTCTTTATGTTTTTTCGATAAACTTCTTAACCCAAATGGAGTATATAGTTCTTCATATACTTTCTCTACTATTAACTTCTCCTTCTCTCTATCAAGAATTGAAAATGGCAGACTCACAGCTAATATCTGATTAGGTCTAAACATATCCACAGGTTTCCCATTCCGTATCACATCATATAGGTATTTGCCCTTATCGTTCCAAAATTTCTCTACAAAACTCTTCTTAGTCTTTTCTGCTACTTCTCCATATTTGCTGCCATCATACCCTAATCTGTTCGATATTTCTTCCATAATTTTTAGAGCATTATACCAAAGGGCATTGATTTCAACTGCCTTTCCATGTCTTGGAGTAACCACCCAATCTCCAACTTTAACATCCATCCAAGTTAACTGTGTACCTTCATCTCCAGCAGATAAAAGTCCATCATCATCCATATAAATATTGTTTATTGTACCTTTAATATGATGTCTTATTATACTTTCAAGATGTGGATATATCTCTTCTTTAATAGTTTTTAAATCATTAGTATATTCAAGATATTTATATACTGCATAGAAAAACCATAGTGTTCCATCTGCTGTGTTATATAAAGGTGAAGTATTCTCATCCGGAAACATATTCGGTATTATTCCATCCCTAATATACCTTGTAAAAGTTAATAAGATATCTTTAGCATCATCAAATCTTTTAGTAGTCAAAGTAAGTCCAGTAAAGGCTATCATTGTATCTCTTCCCCAGTCTGTAAACCACGGATATCCGGCAATTATAGTCTTAGTTCCCGTAGACGCTCTTTTAACTATAAAATTATCACTTGCCAATACTAAATTCTTCAAAAAAGGATGTGAATATCCTGCTTTATTTATTAGTTCTGTACGTCTTTTCTTTTCGTTTTCTATTATTTCTTCAGATGTATATTCAACACTATCCTCTATAGTAGCTAAAAAAGTTATAGTATACTTTTTATGAGGTTCCATTTCATAAGAAAAAACTCCTGGTATAAAATGAAAATCAATACTTTCAAGTCCTCTATCTCTTTCATTTTTATAGAACATAGGCAAAGACCAATCTTCATTTGCCTCGTATTTACAATTTGAAATTATTTTTAAGTTTAAACCTGTACTCTCTTCAATTAATTTTAATGTTCCTTTTTCATAACTTTGATTATATCTAAAACTACCTATTTTACTAGTATCATGATGATCTCTAAAGTTTACATACGGAGTAAATGTCATTTTTACCTTTTTACTACCAGTATTTATTTTATATACAACAGCCACAGTATTTTTCTCATACTCCATTGCCAATTCTTTGCTAATAACAATATCTTTAACTCCATAAATAAACTTTGGTATAGGATAATTACTAAATCTTCTTAATTGTAAATATCCATCATCTATCTTTCCAATAAATTGATTAGCAAATAATTTATATTTTTCTCCATCTATTTCTAATGTTTCATCTATTTTTGACAGTAATAAATATCTCTTTATTGGAGGCACTAATGAAGCATTAAGCAAACCATGATATTTTCTAATATTTGCTCCAATTATAGTAGATGAACAAAAGCTTCCAAGACCATTTGTAACCAAATATTCTTTCTGTATTCCTTCATCAAAAGTCCTCCAGTTTGGATATCCTAATTCCAACTCTTCACCCCCTAAAAAATATTATAACATAATTTATGCAAACGGTTGCATCCATTTTATAAATATAATAAAATATTGTCAAGGGGGTTTTTATATGTCTAAAAAATTAGTAATATTTCTTGTAATATTTACTCTAGTTTTCTCTGTAGGCTGTCAAAATCAAAATAATATAAATGATACAAGTCAGCAAATAGAAAATGTAAAAAAAGATACAAAATCTGATAGTTCAAATGAAATTAAATACAAAGTTCAAAATAACGGTGGTGCCTTTTCTTCAAAGGATATAATATATTTTATAATGACTGACCGTTTTTATGACGGAGATAAAGAAAATAATAATTTCCCTGATGTAAATAAAAATGATCCTAAGGCATATCACGGTGGTGATTTGAAAGGTATTGTAGAAAAATTAGATTACATAAAATCACTAGGTGTAACTGCTATTTGGATAACTCCTGTTTTTAAAAATGAATATGGTGGATATCACGGATACTGGATTACTGATTTTTATAAAGTCGATCCACATTTAGGTACATTAAGCGATTTAAAAGAACTCGTACAAGAAGCACATAAAAGAGATATTAAGGTAATACTTGATTATGTAGTAAATCATACAGGATATAAATCTCCATGGTTAAATGATGAAAAATATAAAGATTGGTTTCATCCAAAAAAGAATATTTCTAATTGGAACGACCAAAAACAACTTGAAGAAGGCTGGATATTCGGTTTGCCTGACCTAAACCAAGATAATCCTGAAGTTAAAAAATATTTTATAGATAATGCTATATGGTGGATTGAACAAACAGGAATAGATGGAATGAGACTCGACACAGTTAAACACGTACCAAAGGATTTTTGGAATGAGTTTGCTTATAATATTAAATCGAAATATCCGAATTTTTTCCTACTCGGAGAAGTTTGGAATGACAACCCTAGATATTTAGAACAGTATCATAAAGTAGGAATAGATTCTTTAACAAATTATCCACTTTATAATGGACTTCGTAAAACTTTTACTAGATTTGGTAAAGCAAACACTTTAGTTAATGCTATAAAAAAGCAATCAGCATTTACTAATCCTGAATTAAATGGAATTTTTGTTGATAATCATGACAATAAAAGATTAGTTACTGAAGCAAAAGAATACGGAGAAGCTTATTTAAAACAAGCTTTAACTTTTATAATGACATATCCGGGAATACCTATTATATACTATGGTACAGAAATAGCTATGGAAGGTGGAGATGACCCAGACAATAGAAGGGATATGGAATGGGATAAAATTAGTAATTCAGAAATGTTAAATTACTTTAAAATGTTGACTGATATTAGAAATTCAAATGAAGCTCTTTATAATGGAGAATTCGAATTGTTAAACTATGATAGTTATTTTCTTTCTTATATGAGGAAAAAAGGCGATAGTAAGTTTATTGTGATTTACAATCTGCAAAATAAAGAAAAGAATATAACTATTAATTTAAAAGACGATAGTTCTAAATATACTGATGTGTTAAGTAGTAAAGCTTACAATATTGAAAATGGTAATTTAAATATTACTTTAAAACCTTTAGAAGTGATTATCTTGACTTCTAATTAAAACTAATCCCCTTCCAAAATATATACAAGCTAAAAAGCAGCCAATATTGGCTGCTTTTTAGCTAATTTTTATATAAGATATAAGTTGATAACGGTGCTACTTTTACATTTTCAACAGCTTTGTTTACTCCATTAACTCCCTCTACATTTACCTCTTTTTCATTAGCTATAATATTCCATTCTCCTTCTAGTGGAAGTTTGATTTCTATTTCTTCTCTATTTGCATTATGGATAATTAAAATATTTTTAAAGTCCCCTTCATATGGAGAAGTTAATAAATATGCAACTGAGTTTTTCGGAGCTTCAATAAACTTTAGATACTTTTTCACTTCCTCTGCTTTATCTAGTGTCATCACTTTTTGACTTTTTCTTAATGCAATTAAACCTTTAATATACTCATAAGTTTCCTTATACTTATTTTTATTACTCCAATCTATTTTATTAATCTCATCACCTGCTTTGTAGCTGTTGTGGTTACCATGCTTTGTTCTTAATATTTCAGTCCCACCTTGTATAAAAGGTATTCCCTGTGATGTTAAAACTATCGATAATGCTAACCTATTCATTCTTTCTCTTTCTTCAGGAGTAGCATTTGGGTTGCTCTTTTCAAACTTGTCAAACAAACATAAATTATCGTGAGAACTTACATAATTTATAGTTTCACTAGGCTCTTTTGTAAATCCTTTTATTTTACTACTGTAATCAATCATTCCAACTATTCCTTTTTTTATTTCGTTTTCTAGTCCTAATCCACCATTTACAAAACCTACTCCTTCTCCATCATTGTCCCCTTTTATAGCATTTCTAAAATCGTCATTAAATACTGCTATGCCCATTCCCTTCTGCTTACCTTTTCTCAACTGTTTAGTTGGAGATAATGCTGATGGACCACCAGTCCAAGGTTCTCCATAAATTAATATATTCGGATTAATCTTTCTTAGCTCTTTTTCTACTTCTCTCATAGTATCAATATCATGTAAAGCCATTAAGTCAAATCTAAATCCATCTATTTTATATTCAGTAGCCCAGAATTTAACCGAATCTATTATAAATTTTCTCATCATAGGCTTTTCAGATGCTGTTTCATTTCCACATCCTGAACCATTTGTATATTTACCAGATGAATCTGTTCTATAGTAATATTTAGGCACAAGTATATCAAATGGAGAATTTCCAGTTGTATAGGTATGGTTAAATACAACATCCATTATTACTCTTATGCCATTTTCATGTAATGCTTTAACCATTTCTTTGAATTCCTTTATCCTTACAGTTCCATCATAAGGATTTGTAGAGTAAGAACCTTCAGGTACATTATATAAATAAGGGTCATATCCCCAATTATACTCTCCTTCTTTAGTTTCATCTACACTAGCAAAATCATATACTGGAAGTAAATGTATATGAGTAATGCCTAACTCTTTTAAATGATCAAGTCCTGTAACCTCTCCATTCGGTCCTCTAGTTCCTTTTTCAGTAAAAGCTAAATATTTTCCTTTATGCTTTATCCCAGAATCCTTATCTACAGAAAAATCTCTAACATGCATTTCATATATAACTGCTTCAGTTGGTTTTATAGGGTCTGGAATTTTGTGTTCATCCCAACCTTCAGGATTTATAGAATCAAAATCTACTATCATACCCATTTTCCCATTTACAGTCGCTCCCTTAGCATAAGGGTCTGGAGTTTCCTTCTCTACTCCATTAATAGTAACTCTATAATTGTAATATTTATTTTTATAATCCCCTTCAAGTTTAAGCTCCCAAACACCTTTTTCACCTTTTGACATTGGATATACTTTACCTACATTGTCTTTATAATCATCATAAATAACTACCTTCATACTCTCTGCAACAGGTGACCATACTTTAAAAACTGTATACTCTTTAGTATATGTAGCACCTAAGTCATCTCCATCATATATAAACTCTTCACTTTCTAGTACTTTTCTCATTTCTACATCCCTTTCCTTGAAGTCTTTATGATATACAGTAATATTTTTTGAAAGGTCTACATCATCTTTTAAGAGTATTTTAAATACCTTTGCTGATTTTCCTATATATTTATCTAAAACAAACTTATCTTTATATTTAAATGTAATATCTTTTTTTGATGCTACAGCAAAAGTGAAATTCTGCCTGTACTTAATACCAGTTTCTTCCCCGATATCAGCTATCAATTCATAAATATTAAAAGTATCATTAAATTTCATTTCAAATTTTTCATCTATACTGTAGCCATTAAAATCCCCTATAACATATACCTTTTCATCTTTTTTAGGTGTATAACCTATTATATCTGGTGAATAAATAAATCTAACTTTAGTATCATTCATAATAGTTTCAAAACCATATTTTCTTGAATTTTCTCTTTTAACTTTTACTGCTTTAACTTCTTTAATATCTAACTCTTTGTCTGCACTCTTTACAGTAAATCCTTCATTATTTTCCCCTGTCAATTTCATAAAATTAGTAAGTTCAACTAATATTTCATTTTTACTATCCAAAAATGCACTTAATATTTTAGGGCTTGTACTAGCCTCTTCTCTGTTATAATAAATCTTTTCTACTCCCTCTAACATCCAAACTTCTGTTACATCTCCTCGCAAATCAATAAATCTATCCATATCAATATCTTTCTTTTCCCAATTACCCAATCTCGGAATTACTCCGACTCTTTCAATTTTTTCATTAAACTGTACTTCTACAATCTTTCCGAATTCATCCTCACCAGTAAAATAATATGCCTTTCCTTCTCTTCCATAAGGCCATATCCAAAAACTCCAGTTATCATAATCACCATTATATCTGTGATAATGAATTATTAATTTTGAACCTTCTTTTTCTTCACTTTTTACATCTTTACTTATATCTTTCGAAGTCTGATTAACACACCCTACAAATACCTGCATTAACATAATTATTATCAAAAATAAACTTAACTTTCTCATCACATCCCCCCAAAATATAAAAAATAAATTCTAAAAGGCAGGGGCATAGGCCGTATACAAACAAATCAATAATAGTCATAAATTAGGAAAATAAAGATATCTTGATTAAATACGTTGAGACTTTTCGAAATTATAAATGTTTTTTCTTTAATGTACAGTTATAAAGTCGATTCTCTCTCTATTAACTCTGTATCAATTATATAATGATTTGTTTCAATATTTTCATTTTCAAGTTTTCCAATCAAAAGTTTTGCTGCATAATAACCAAGCTTTTCAGCTTTAATATCTACTGAAGTAAGCTTTGGTTGCTGATATTCAGCTAAAGGCGTATTATTAAACCCAACAACTGCTATTTTACTTGTTGCTTTTTCTTTTATAGCTTTTAAGACACCAAAAGCAATCAAGTCATCTGTTGTAACAACAGCAGAAGGTTTCTTATAATCTAAAATCTCCATCATAGTTTCATAACCTTTTACTTCTGTAAAATCAACTTCCTCATAAATAAGTTTTTCATCAATAGAAATTCCATGTACCTTTAACGCTCTTAAATATCCATCTAATCTGTCTTTAGTAACGTTAAGAATATGAGGTCCACCAATAAAGGCTATGTCTCTATGCCCTTTATTAATTAAATAATTAACAACATCATACATGGCTTTAAAGTTATTATTATCTACCCATAATATCCCATCTGATTTTTCTGGTCTACCAACTACAACAAACGGATATTTCTCATTTTCCTTTAAATATTCAATACATCTATCGTTTTGTCTTGCAGTCAAAAGAATTATACCATCAACCCACTTGCTATAAATATAGTTTTTAATGAAGTCTATTTCTTCATTTTCATTATTACTGTAAGTATACATTATATAGTAGCCTTTCTTTTGGGCATAAACACTTATACCCCTCATTACTTGAATAAAGAATGGATTTATAAATAAGTCTTCTTCAGCATTTGGTAATATTAATCCTAAAGTCCTTGTTGATTTATTTGCTAAACTCCTTGCAATGGCATTAGGATAATAATTCAATTTTTTCATTGCTTCAAATACTTTTTTCTTCGTTTCATCACTTATCTTAGGATGATCAGCAATTACCCTAGAAACTGTCGATGGAGATACATTTGCCAATCTGGCAACATCTTTTATTGTAACAGGCATAATATTCACTTCCTACTTTTATTTTATTGCCTAATTTTTAATACATTGTTAAAGTAGACATTCTATACTCATTATATACTATAAATTATATTAAATCGCACTATACTTTTTCAAATTTCAAATTAACTTTTTGTAGCTCCAGCTGATAAACCTTCCACTATATGCTTCTGTAAGTAAATAAACAATAAAGTTATTGGTATAGCAACTAAAATAGAACCTGCTGCAAACATAGTAAATTTTGTATTTTGCTGCCCAGTTACCATTTCATATAAAGCCATAGCCAAAGTCTTTTTATCAGCACTTCTTAATATTAATCTTGGTAAAATATAGTCCATCCAAGGAGCAGTAAATTGAGTTAATGCAATAAAAGTAATTATTGGTCTTGCTACTGGTAAAATAATCTTTCTAAATATAGTTAAATTTGAAGCTCCATCTATTCTAGCAGCTTCATCTAAACTTTTTGGTATACCATCAAAGTATCCTTTAACTAACCATGCATTATATGGTATTTGTCCACCGGCATATACAAGTATTAATCCTAAATGAGTATTTAAAAGCCCCATTTGCATTAATAAAACATATATAGCAGTCATAGATAAGAAACTAGGAAACATTTGTAAAACAAGCATACTTACTAGCCCTACTTTTTTCCCTTTAAATTTAAACCTTGAAAATACATAAGCTGTTATAGTAGTAAATATAACTGATAATATCATGTTTATTGTTGCAATTTTTAGTGTATTAAAATACCATCTTACAAAATTCGTTTTCGTAAATAATTCTTTATAATGTATCAAAGTTGGATTTTTAGGTATCAAAGTAGACCCATACAAACTATTCCCTGGATTTAATGATGAACCTATTATCCATATAACTGGTGCAAGTACAACAAACGTTAAAAATAACAAGATAGCATACAATACAACTTTTGTTAAATACTTTGATACTTTATTACTATTATTATTTGCCGTGTTCTTTTCTACTGGTAAAATTATCATTATATCATATCCTCCTCTTTAAAGGATTTTGTTTTAACGAAACTGTAAGATGAAATACTAGCTACTATGAAGAATATTATTATTGATATTACTGCAGCCATATGGAATTGATTTTGGTCTAAAGTCAATTTATAGATCCAAGAAACTAAAATATCAGTATGACCTGCGTATTTATATGCAGGATTTACAGGTCCTCCATCTGTTAATAAGTATATATTATTGAAATTGTTAAAGTTGTAAGCAAAAGATAATATTAAATAAGGTGCTGTTTGATAAAATATCATTGGTAAAGTAATTTTATAAAATTTTTGTCTGTTTGTAGCACCATCTATATCTGCGGCTTCATACAAATCCTTAGGAATATTAGTTAAAATACCAGACATTAATACCATAAAATACGGTGAACCTAACCACATATTTACAAGTAATATAACAACTTTAGCTAAAGTAGGGTCTGTAAGCCAAGGAATACGAGCTATATCAAACTTAACTAATAAATTGTTTATAGGGCCAGGACCACTAAACATTAAACGCATTACCAATAAAGATAAAAATCCTGGTATAGCATACGGTAATATAAATATACTTCTCCAAACTTTTTTAAACTTAATACCCTTTGCATTAGTCAATAACGCTAAGAATAATCCTCCAAAATATGTTGTAATAGTCGCTAAAACTGCCCAAACAACTGTCCATTTAGCAACACCAAAAAATGTTGAACTCCAAATTTTTAGCTTCACCAAGTTTCGAAAGTTCTTTAATCCTACCCAGTCAACTAAGCTTCTTGGTGGCAAATGATATGGGCTTGAATAGTTAGTAAATGCAATACAAAAAGTAAAGATTATAGGTAACAATGTTACAAAAGTAACTGCTAAAATAGTTGGTGTAAGCATAAACATTGGAAAATATTTATCCCAAACATACTTCAAAAACTCTTTAAATGTTCTTCTTTCTTCTCCTCTTTCAATAAGTTCAGCTGTATTTTTAGCATCTTTTATATTTATTAAATAAATTACTATAAGCAATCCTATTACTAGCAAGGAAATAATACCCTGTATTAACAAAATAATCGAATGATCACCTTGTGCTATACCATTTACAAAGTGTAAAGGCTTCTCTCCTAAAGTGATCAGTCCCCAAATAGAATGTTTAAAATACGGAATAGTAAAAATAAGTATTACAAGTTCAAATGCAGAAAAAATTATACCTTTTATAATTTCTCTATTATAAAATTGTCCTAGACCCATGAATACTGTAGATAATAGTGCAGCTTTAGTAGATTTTTTCATCTTCTCCCTCCTACCACAAATCTTCTTTAAAAAAATCTAGTCATTTACGATACCGTAAATGACTAGATTTTATATTATTTTATTCTAGTCTAATCTACTCTTGTGACGCTATTGCTTCTTTAATAGTCTGAACTGCATTATCTAATGCCTCTTTTGGATCTACTCCATCATTCCACATTGATGCAAATGCTGCACCATATGGTTCCCATACAACTCCCATTTGTGGAATTGAAGGCATTGGAACTGCATATTGAGCTTGAGCTAAGAATGGTGCAACAATTTCATCATTCTTAATAATATCTTCATCCATAAGAGCTTTAACAGGTGGTATCTGCTTAGTCATTTCAAATCTCTTTAAAAGCATTTCGTCTGAAGTTGCAAACTTAGCAAATAATTTAGCAGCATTTGGATACTTAGTATATGAACTTACAAACATTGATCTAATTCCTGAAAAACTTGCTGGATGTTTTCCTCCTGGTAACTTTGGTAGTGGAGCTATACCGAAGTTAATTCCTGCCTCTTGATAACCTTTAACTGCCCAAGGTCCATTTATTATCATAGCTGCTTTACCTTCTGAGAATAAACCATCCATGATTTGATAGTTAGTGTCAGCTGAATTTAATGGTAATATTTCTTTTAATGATACCATAAACTTAGCACCTTCAATAGCACCCTCATTATTTAAACCTATATCATTTTTGTCTGTTCCACCATTACCAAATACATAACCACCACTACCAGCTATAAAACTGTGTGAGAAGTAAGCATTTGCAACATCCCACATGAAAGCATATTTATTTTCATCTGGATTATTATATTTCTTTGCAAACTCTATAACTTCTTCATAAGTCTCAGGTGCTTTTGAAACTAAATCTTTATTGTAGAACAAAGCATATGTTTCTATAGCTAATGGATAACCATATACTTGTCCTTCAAAAGAAACACCATCTGCAGCTGCTTTCATGAAATCGTTTTTTATTCTATCAGCAGTTACATCATTAGGATGTACTAAACCTGAAGCTACTAATTCTCCAGTATGATCGTGTGGAGCAACAAATACATCAGCACCTACGCCTGCAGGTCCATCAGTAGCTAGTTTATTTTTTGCATCAACATTAGAAACTGCTTCATAAGTAACTTCTACACCATATTTTTCTTTAAATTTTTCAGCTACATATTTTATCCATTCTGATTCTGGACCTTCACTCTCCCAAACAACTAGTTTTGCACCTGGTTCAGGAGTTAATTCTTTTGAAGCATTCTCTTGGCTTGTATTTTCTTGATTATTCTCTTGATTATTATTTTGTGCTGGCTCTTCTTTAGCGCCACATCCTACTAGCGAAAACACTAGCACAGCAATAAGTAAGAAACTAAGAAATTTTTTCATATAAATCCCCCTTCTCTAGAATTTATGTTAGTTTTACAGTTGCTAATTTCTGCAACCGTTTGCATAATTTATTATAAATCTTTTCTAAAAATATGTCAAACTTTTTTTACTTTTCACAACAAATAAGGATTCTAGCTGAATGCATAGGCACATCAACATATAAATCTTCATCTGATTTAAAAATATCACCTGTCAAACCGTCAATATACACACCCTTAGTTTTCAATGTTACTTTTTTATCAAAATTATGATTATTAATTAAAACAAATATTTTTTCATCTTCATACTCTCTAATAAATCCTATTATGTCTTCTATATCATCAATCCATTTAAATTTTCCTCTTCTTAATGCTTTATACTGTTTTCTAAGTCCAATTAGTTTTTTATAGTAATTAAATAATTCTAAGTTCCAATTTTCTTTATTCCAGTCCATTGTTCTTCTACAATCAGGATCGTGTCCACCTTCCATACCAATTTCAGTTCCATAATATATACAAGGTGTTCCAACATAAGTTAATAAAAATGTAGCTGCCATCATCAATTTATTTGTATCTTTATTGCACTCTGTTAAAAATCTTGAAGTATCGTGGCTCTCCATTAAATTAAGCATAACCTCATTAACTTGTTCAGTATTTCGCATTCTAACCTTATTAATTAATTCCTTAAACTGACTATCCGAAATATTTTCATAGGCAAAATACTGTAATAACGCTCTCATAACAGGATAATTCATTACTGCATCAAACTGGTCGCCTTCTAACCACGGATAAGCATCAAGCCAAAGCTCTCCTACAATGTAAGCGTCTTCTTTAGTCTCTTTTACGACTTTTCTGAATTCTCTCCAAAAAGTATGGCTAACTTCATCTGAAACATCTAGCCTCCAACCGTCAATATCTGCCTCTTCTATCCAATACCTAGCAACTTTTAACAAATACTCCCTTACTTCTGGATTATCTGTATTTAATTTCGGCATATGATACACAAATGCAAATGTATCATAACTTGGAGGATTAGTTTCTATTGGCCATTTGTGTATATAAAACCAATCATAATAAGGTGATTCTTTACCTCTTTTAATAACATCTTGAAACGGCTCAAAAAAGTAACCGCAATGATTAAACACTGCATCTAAAATAACTCTTATGCCTCTTTCATGGCATTTAGAAACTAATTCCTTCAAAGTTTGCAAATCTCCAAAATGAGGGTCTATTTTAAAATAATCTTTGGTATCATATTTGTGATTAGTCGGTGATTCAAATATTGGAGTAAGATAGATACCATTAATACCTAATTCCTCTAAATAATCAAGCTTTTCAATAATTCCTCTTAAATCTCCACCATAAAAACTATTTGAAGCAGGTAACTCTCCCCACTCTGTCAATTTATCTGGGTCATTTGATGTATCTCCATTAAAAAATCTTTCAGGAAATATTTGATAAAATACTGTGTCTTTAACCCATTCTGGTACTTTATGAATATCTTCTTTATTCATATATGGATATTGAAAGAAATGTAAATACACTTCTTTTTCATCAATATCTTTTATAAGTCCCCATTCAGTAAAATAAAATTCTCCTTCATCCCCTTCAACCTTAAAATAATATGCTAGCCTTTTATTTTTAGGACTAACCTCTACTGTAAAATAATCATAAAGATCATCAGAACATGTTAATTTCATGACTAACTCTTGTCTTTCATCCCAATTATACTTATCTCCATATATCAAAACAGCCTTCTTTATATCTCCTTTTGCAGCTCTTAACCTTATATGGATAACATTTTCATCATATGCATAACAAAAATTGCTTTTCGGCTTGTGGTAAATTGCTTGTAAATTCATATTTCACCTCTTAACAAAAATTTTTCCTAGACTAAAAAAAAATCAAAATTGTGCAACCGTTTGCGCTGATATTATATCATTTTGGTATTTTAGTGTCAATATAACTCTTTAAAGCGTAAAAATTATGTTTTTACTACTACAATCAAAAGATAAAAAAAGCAGGCTGACAACTGGCAGCCATCATTTAATCGAACCTTCAGTAACACCTTTAACAATAAATTTCTGTGCAAAGAAATAAAATATTATAATCGGAATCATTGCAATTACAAGACCTGCTAATGCTAAATTCCACTTTTTAGAGTATTGTCCGAAAAAGTAGAACATCTTAAGCGGAATTGTATGCCATTCAGGCTTATTAATTACAAGTTGAGGTAATAGGAAATCATTCCATATCCACATTGCATTTAATATACTTACTGTAACTGTTATAGGTTTTAATAGAGGGAAAATAATATGCCAAAATATTTGAAACTTATTACAACCATCAATAGTAGCTGCTTCTTCTAATTCTACTGGTATATTTTTAATAAAACCATGGTATAAAATTATAGAAAGGCTTGAGCCAAAACCTAAATACATGAATATAAGACCAAATGGACTTAAAAATAAATTTGGATTACCTAATGCTCTGCCTAACATTCCCATCAATCTTATTAAAGGTAACATTACTGACTGAAAGGGAATAAGCATTGCACCAGCAAATAAAAAGAATAAAAATGTACTCAATTTACTCTTTGTTCTAACTAACATCCATGCAGCCATCGAAGCGAATACTATTATAATAACTGTACTAACAACTGTAATAAATAAAGAATTTAATAAAGAATGGATAAAATCTAATTGAATAAATGCCTCTACATAATTGCTAGGACTGAAATACTTTCCGAATGGCAAACTTACAACATTTAAAAATATTCCTTTTTGAGTTTTAAATGAATTTGTAAATACTATATATAGAGGAGATAAAAATAATATTGCTAGTAAACTACTCAAAATAGGCAATCCTAGCTTCTTTATCCCACTACTTGACATTACATTTCTACCTCCCTTTTCTTGCTATAATATATTTGTGTTAAAGTAATTGCTGCTACCGTGATTAAAAATATAACTGCCTTAGCCTGTGCTAATCCAAATTTATTAAATACAAATGCTGTTTCATATATATTTAAAGCTAACATTTGAGTAGAATTGTATGGACCACCATTTGTTAAAGACAAGTTCTGATCGAAAAGCTTAAATGAGTTAGATAATGTTAAAAATAAACCTACTGTAAATGCTGGTGCAACTAAAGGAATAGTTATATGAACAAGCCTCTGCCAAGCATTTGCTCCATCTATTTTTGCAGCTTCTTTAAGAGATTCTGGAATACTTTGTAGTGCTGCAATATATATAACCATCATATAACCTGAAATCTGCCATGACATTAAAATAACAAGCCCCCAAAACCCAGTAGATGTAGTTGACAACCAACCTTCTAAAAAACTCAATCCAAGTTTACTTCCAATAGAATCGAAAGCCTTTGTAAAAATAAACTGCCAAACAAAACCAAGAATTAGACCACCAATCAAATTTGGCATAAAAAATATACTTCTTAATATATTATTTAATCTCGAATTTCTTGTAACAAGTAGTGCCAATCCAAATCCAATAACATTAATTGTTATAACTGATGTTATAGCGAATTTAGCTGTAAATTTAAAAGAATCTAAAAACGATTTATCATTTTTTAATATTTCAATATAATTTTTAAAGCCCACCCAATTTGGATTATTATTTATCCCATTCCAATCAGTAAAAGAATAGTATATACCCATAAACATAGGAATAATTACTACAATCAAAAATGCAATCAATATTGGAAATACAAAAATACCAAACCACAATTTCGAGCTTTTCATAGCTAATCCTCCTATATTATTTTTGAGGGGAAGTATTCCTTCCCCTCAATGTCTAACAATCCTATCTCAATTCTTTCCATTTAGCTTTAGAATTTGAAATTACTTCTTCCCAAGTAATATCTCCAGCTAGATATTTTTGAATTTCTGTTCCAAGCACTTCCATACCCCAACCAGTTGGATATCCCATGAATACCCATGGCATTGTTCTTCCTTCTTGAGCATATCTCTTAACAGCTTTTCCTAGTGGGTCTTTTGGTTCTAATCCTTCATATCCTTTTAATGGAGGAATAAAATAAAATTTATTTACAATAAAATCTTTTCCTGTATCAGAAGTATATAGCCAATTCAAGAAATCTTTTGCAGCTTTCTTCTCTGCTTCACTACTATTCTTATTTACTGCCCAATGCATTGGAACTCCAACAGGAATTGAATCTTCCTTAGCTCCTTTAACAGGAATTGGAAGAATATCTAAGTTCTTAGCAACCTCTTCATCTATATTCTTAACTCCACCATATATCCAGTTACCCTGTTGAATGATCGCAACTCTTTCTATTGCAATACCTTCATCAACCTGTGTAGCATAATCAACTGCATTTAGTTTTCCTTTTGATTTTGAACTTGGAGAATAATTAGCTTGTAAGTCGATCAATGCTTTTAATGCATCTCCATATTTAAATTCAACTTGTTTAGCCTCAAAAGCATCAATTGAACTATCAAACTCTTGTGAAAGTGCAGCATTTGAAGTATGTAATCCAGTTACCCAAGTTTCTTTTGCTGGATACTCAAATACTGCCTCTAAAAGAGGATATTTTTCTTTTAATTCACCAGATTTTATTTTTGCATCCAAAGTTTTAACTGCTTCCTCTAAACTAGCAAAATCAACTATTTTAGTAGGATCTATACCTGCATCTTTAAAAATAGCTTTATTATAAACAAATCCATAACCTTCAATATTAAATGGCAATCCATAAATTTTACCGTCAACAGTTACACCAGAAAGAATTCCATCTAAAGCTAGCTTAACCCAAGGTTGATCTGATAAATCCTCTAGTTTGTCCATCCAGTCTTTTACATCCTGTGGACCTCCTATATTAAAAATATCAGGTTCATTACCAGATTGAAACTTAGCTCTTAAAGCTGCACCATAATCATCGCCACCACCAACAGTTTGTATGTTGATTTTAACATTTGGATGAGTTTTTTCGTATGCCTTAGCAGCTTCTTCTAATTCTTTAGCTATTTCTACTTTAAACTGAAAAATGTCTACTTCTACAGTTTCATTTTTAGTTTGTGCTGAATCTTTAGACTCCTCTACATTTTTATTCTCTTCTGATGTGTTTTGAGAAGTACAACCTGTAAGAGCACTTACAAGTACTAGTACAAACAAAATACCTAAGGCTAAAAGTCTTTTTGCTTTTTTCATTATAATCCCCCTTATAAAGTTTTTTGTTCTTTTAAATATCAGAATGAAAGTATATATCTGTACTCCGTAATAATGTTAATAAATCCCCCCTCCCTAAAACCATTTTAATTGATAGAAACTTTTTCGCAATCGTTTGCATGATTAAATTATATCTCTTTCTTTTTTATAATTCGTTGAATATTTCGATTTTTCTGAATGAGTAAATACTCTAACCAAATACTCATTATAATTATTGATCACCTTTTAGCCATAAATAAGCATTACCCCTTGGAATAAAAGTAAATGCTCTTCTTTTTTCGATAATATGAATAACGTTTTCATCGTATGTACAATAAAAATTATCGTATTTTGTGCAATCGTTTGCATAATCATTATATCACTTTGATACTTCAGTGTCAATATAACCTTATCTCAATATTAAAACCCGCCATAAATAGCGGGTTAATTTTATTATTCATATCGAACCATTTTAACTCCTAATCCAAAAAACACCAATCCCATTGCAAGTAGAACAATAGAAGGCTGAATAGCTGAATCGAAACCATACCCATACATAGCTATTTTTTCCATTCCTTCGACTGCCCATTTTTGAGGCATAAAATTTGCGAGAAATAATAAAAATCTATTGTTCACGATTTCCAAAGGCCACATGCAACCACCTAACATCGCTGTACCGGTAAGTATTATAGGTGTAATAGCCGAAAGTTGAGCATATGTTTTAACAATACCTGATAAAAATAATCCTAAACACGTAATTGCAAATACATATAATAAGGCTATTAAGATTATTCCCGAAATCAATCCCCATTCTATATTAAATAAATACTTTCCTGCAAAAATTAATATGAAAAGCTGCAAAAGCCCAATAACATAAGCTGATATCATACTTCCTCCCAATATGGCCGATTTTGATATCGGTGATACTAACATTCTCTGCCAAATATTATGCTCTTTATCATACAAAATAGTTCCTATACTAAATACAGCAGTATATGTAGTAAAATATATTGAAAAACCAATAATAGAATGCATAAGACTATCATAACTACTAAAATTTTTTGTATCAATCATTTCAGTATTGATATTTATCGGTTTTCTATATCTCCAATATTCTTTAATATTCTCATAAGTCCTTTTTACAATTTCATCTCTAAATACATCATTTTTAGATTTTACCAAGTAATCAGCAGTAATCTCTGCGATTTTTATATTTCCTATCATCCTATTCAATATACTAAACAACTGATATTCAAGTGTATAAATATATCTATCATCCTTAAACTTTATTAATTCTATAGTAGCCTCTCTTCCATTATCTATCGAATCACTAAAACCCTTATTTATAACAACTGCTGATAAAGCCTTTCCTTTGTCTACAAGTTCAATTGCTTCTTCATATCCACTAAACTCATACTGAAAAATTGGATAACTTTCAAGCTCATCTACAAACATCTTTGAATACTTACTTTGGTCTTTATCTACTATCAGAACTCTAGGTTTATAACTTGCACCTATCATTCCAAATACTGCTGTAAAGCCTAATGCCATAACCGTCATAATTACAATTATCAAATATTCATCTCGAAGCCGTAAAAATCTAAGTTTCATTATACTAAACATCTACACATCCCTCTTCTTTCTTTAAAACTAAAATAAAAATAGCAAATATTAAGAAAATTATTCCTGAAATCATTAAACTAAATAAATGACCTTTTATCTCATCTATTGGATATCCCATCATCACTTTCAAGTATGATTTTAATGCCATTCCGTTTATAGATAGAAAATCTAATTTTTGTACAAATTCAGGTAACAAATCATATGGAACAAAACTCCCACCAACTAACGCCATAAATTGAATTATTATTTTTTGAAAAACATTTGCTATTTTATAATTTCCCGCTTTTAAAGTCATTACAGCTATCATAGTTCCTAATGACGCTACTGAAAAAATCGCACACAAGCTAATTATAACCACCAACAGCAGACTTCCCCACTCAACTTTTAATATAATACTAGAATAACTAATCATTATTAGCATCTGCAGAAGTGCTAAAAAGAAAATAGTAAAGAAATTCCCAACTACTATTTTAAATTTAGATACGCCAGCAATTATCATTCTTTGATATGTAATATTATTTTTTTCTTTTAATAAGGCTCTACTACCATACCCTGAAGCAAACAGTATAAACATAACAGCCATACCTACTGCATAATACTGAAAGCTGCTAATAGGTTCCTTCCCTTCTACTCTTAAATAATTGACATTGGCTCTAATTTCCCCTATATCTTCAATCATGCCCTCCATAAATTTGTCAATATCTTCAAAAATTTTTGCTCCAACATCTTCTTCCATAGCTGTTTGAATAAAAACATTCTTTCCTATTATTATTGTAGAAAGCATATCAGCAAACCCATTCATAACTTCTGATATTATCTGTGTACTAAAAGCATATTTAGAATTTCCTAATACTTTTATATTAACTTCATTTCTAAACAAAGTATAAAGACTAATATTTAAATCATAAATAAAGTTTTCAGGTAATATTACTACTGCTGTAACTTTTTCGTCTTTCAATAATTTAAATGCCGTATTCTCATCTTCAATTCTATATTTAATAAATTTTTTCAGTTCTTTGCTGCCTAAAAATTGTTTAAAAAAAATCTCTTCAATATCTAATTTTTGAACCTGTGCAAGTATCTTATTTTTCTGCTCTGCACTAAGTTTTTCTCCAATAATCCCATCAGTAATAATTTCTCTAAATCTCTTCAAATCTTCATTTGCATCATACTTTTTAACTATTACGATATTATATCTACTTTTATTACCACTACTACTAATGAAAGAGCTGCTAAACGCTAATCCTAATATAGTCGTTAGAATTATAGGCATAATAATTAGTGTTGCTAATGCTTTCTTATCGTTTAAAATAATCTTCAAATCTTTTCGAACTATATCTGATATTCTCATGGCATACCTCCTAATCTCGAAGAGCCTTACCGGTTAAATGTAAAAATACAGATTCAAGATTTGGTTTTTTTACATCTATAGAAAGAATATTGCTACCAGTCTCGCTTACTTTATCAATTATATCTTTAAAAATCATATTTTCATTAACTGTTGTTAAAATCATCTCATCATCTAAAACTTCTATTTGGTTAATATAATTTATATCTTTTATTTTCCTAATAAGTTCTTCTGAAATTTTGTCAAATTTTAGATTTATTACCTTCTGTCCATTAACGATATCTATAAGCTCATCTTTAGTACCGGTAGCTATTATTTTCCCTCTGTCCATAATACTAATTCTATTACAGAGATATTCAACTTCTTCCATATAATGGCTAGTATATATGACTGTCATCCCCTCTTTGTTCAAGCTTAACACTGTATCTAATATATGTTTTCTCGATTGAGGGTCAATCCCTACAGTAGGTTCATCCATTATAAGAAGTTCTGGTTTATGCAATAATGCAACCCCTATATTAATTCTTCTCTTCATACCACCTGAATATTTTTCTACTTTATCTTTCAATCTGTCCTTTATTCCAATAATTTCAGATACTTCCTCTATTCTAATCTTTAGCTTCTTTCCTCTCAATCCATATACGTTCCCCCAAAATCTCAAATTCTCATATCCAGATAATGTTGGATATAAAGCTATCTCCTGAGGTACAATTCCAAGATTTTTTCGAATTTCTCTAGGATTTTCAAATATACTTTTACCTTTAAAAAATATATCTCCACTTGTTGGTTTAAAAAGTGTTGATATCATAGATATAGTTGTAGATTTACCTGCTCCATTTGGACCTAAAAGCCCAAAAATTTCACCTTTTTTAACCTCAAAACTTATTCCGTCAACAGCCTTTATCTTCTTAAAGTATTTTTTTAGATTATCCACTCTTAATAAAGTCATCATGATCCCCCTATTCATTTTTGAAAATATCTTCAATCATAAACGGTATTCCTTTATCTATTTCATTAAATTTCAAAATATCTTTCTCTTTTATCTCTGGAAATTCAAACTTCTGCTTTTTTTCAATACTCCATCGCTTATTTTGTAAATTGAACTTTATACTATTTATCCCTTTTCCCTTAGATTTTTTTAAGTCTAACTCCATTTCAATGTTTTCTTTGATAATATATCCATCAATATCTATAAATGCATCATAATTAAATTCCTTTATGTCACTATCATCCAACATCTTTTTAAAATTAAAATATATTTCATCAAAATCCATTTTTACCTTTTCATTGCTAACTTGCTTTAAATACGCTTCAAAATTTTCCTTAAATTTCTTATCTTTATAAATTACTTCCATAAAATAATTAAGAAATTCTTTTATTCTCTTTTCATTTAATCTAATTGTATAATTAGTTACTTTTACTTCTCCATCTGGCGTAGACATAATACTTTTCTTACCTGTAAACACATCATCTTGTTTGATTATTTCTATCCATTTATTTTTTATTGCCCCAAAAGTTTCCGTTGACATGAATTCGTATTGACTTTGCTTAGGTTTACCAGAACCATTCTCATCTGTTACATCATTAAGCTTAATATATTTACCGAGTATTGGCACTTTAATAAAACTTCTTCCCTCATTCATATAAAATTCCGAATCAAATCCTAATCCACTAAAATTATAATAAGACCTAGCTATTATCTTCTTGCTTTCATAATCAAAAGTAATGTAGAACTTTGATTCAACTTTTTTAAAATAATTTAATGCTTTTATCTCCTCATCACTTAATCCTTCTGTATCAAAATCAAATTCTAATATTGTAACTATTTCTTTTTGACCTATTTTTATTGCATCAGTTTTCTTTGTAGCTTCGATAAAGCTTTCAAAATCATTTTGTCTGCAAGCAGTCAAAGAAATTATCAACACAATAGAAAGTAATAATATAATAATTTTTCTCATATTTATTCCTCCAACAGTTCTCGATTTATTTCTGATTATATTTTATTAAAAAAATTTTGATTAATCTTATATCTATAATCACTTATTAACTAAACTTCATATGACTTTTTGCACAATTAATCAATAGAATATAAATCGTTTTTTATAGCAAATATTGCTAATTGTGTTCTATCTCTTAATTCTAGCTTGTTCAATATTTTGGTGATATGATTTTTTACTGTTCCTTCACTAAGATATAACTCTTTAGATATTTCTCTGTTATTTTTTCCTTCTCCTACCAATCTGCAGATTTCTTTCTCTCTACTTGTCAATAGTTCTACTCTGCTATCTATATTTCTAGCCTTTTTACCTTTAGCCATTTCGGAAAACTTATTTAAAACTTTTACTGCTACTTCTGGTTGAATCAATGCTCCACCGTTATAAACTGTTCTTACGGCATTTGCTATTTCATCAGGAGTAGCATCCTTTAAAATATATCCAGATGCCCCATTTTTAAGAGCTTCATAAATATATTCATCATCATTAAAAGTGGTTAGTATAATCACTTTTATCTCTGGAAAATCTCTCTTTATCAGTTTAGTTGCTTCTGCACCATTCATTTTTGGCATTTTAATATCCATAAGAACTATATCAGGTTTACTCAATTTACATAGCTCATATGCTTCTTTTCCACCATTTGCAACTCCACAAATATTTATATCCTTTTCTCTTCCTAAAATCATTTTCAACCCTTCAGTTAATATTTTTTGATCGTCAACTAAAAGTACTTTTATCACAATTCCACCTCCAAAATTAGCTTATTGGTAAATAACCTTTGACTTCAAATCCGCCTCTCGATTCAAATTTTACTTTACCATTAAAATGTTCAACTCTTTCTCTAATCCCTTTTAATCCATAACCTTCTTTGATATTATCTGCTCCGATCCCATTATCTTTAATGCAGAAATTTACACTTTTTCCTTTAAATATAATTTCTATATCTACCTTTGATGCTTTTCCGTGCCTTACTGCATTAGTAAGAGATTCTTGTACTATTCTATAAAGAACTGTATTAACATTCGAAGGTATTTTAATCTGATTACCTTTTATCTTTAATTCAACATCGGTCCCAGTTTTTTTAGAAAATTCATCGGTCATTTGTTTTATAAAATCAATCCCTTGTGGGATATTATCATTAATTCTCAATGTTTCTACTACTTCTCTTATGCTTAATAATCCTTCTCTTGCTTGCTTTTTAGCATCTTCAATTAATTGTTTAGCCTTTTCAATATTTTCATCAATCATATAACTTGACATTTCTAATTGCATTATTAATACAGTCATTTTATGGCCTAATGTATCATGAATATCTCTAGCTATTCGATTACGTTCTTCAATTATTGTAAGTCTTTCTACTCTATCCGAATACTCTTTTAACTTTTTATGTGCTTTTAAAAGTTCCTTATAAAGTAGCTCCTTTTTTTCTTTTTCCTCTTTATTGTATTGAGCAAAATTTGTTACTATAAGCGTTAAAATATTTATAAGAGCAAAAAAAGCCATTTCTGAAATGTTTGCTAAATTACTTTTATAATAAATAAGCATTATACTTTTTATTAGCGAAACAAGAACTGCAACAATACTGATAATCAAACTTTTATCTCTTTTTAATGTTAGAGAAGCTTCCAAAATTATAACTATATAGAACGAATGGAGAAAATAATTTATCAAGAATCTCGAATTATGCTCTAAAAGAAATATAAGTAGTATATCTATAAAAAAAGACATAAATAACGTAAAATATTTATTACACAACTTTCTTCTAATTACACCTAAAATTATGTAAGCTATAAATATTAATATAAGAGTATAAAATCTTTTACCAAATGTATTTTCAAAATAAACAGCAGTATAAAATATTGGTAGCAAAACTAATATCTTTACTAACATAAAAACTTTAAAGCTCTTATCGCTCATTTTAATCACCTTTAACAGCTTATTTCTTCCTTTGTATAATTCTAGTTGAATAATCAAATTCCTTCCTTTTTAAACAACAAAAAAATAGCTCATATGAGCTATTTACAAACTATTAACAAACTTAATTTTGAAAGATATATGAAAATAAAAACGAATGCTTGAAAGAATTTAGTTAAAAAACTAGGTGAAAATTTTTGAGAAAATTAGATATCTTTATCGGCAAAAAACTCAGCATATTTCATATCTGTCTTTAATATGTGATTTGAAATCCAGTCAATTAAGAATGTAACTAAATGCATAGATACTTCTCTTTGTTCTTTATCAATATCTTTAGTCATAACATTTTCTACTTCCATGAAAAAAGCTTTATGTTCTGATATATGCCTAAAAAACTCTTTTGGTGGATAGCCGTATTTTTGCATAAGTTCTTCTTCATGTTTAAAATGATATTTCGCATACTCAACCATTTCAGATATAACTTCCATAATTTCATCATATCTATCTATTTCATCATCTAACTTAATCAGATCATATAATTTGTTGCCTATTTCAAAAAGTTTCTTATGTTCTTCATCGAAAATATTCACTTTAGTTGAAAATTCTTCTTTCCATTTGAACATCTAAGCCGGCACCCTCTTTTCAATAAAATTATCTACATTCCTCTATTAACTTATTATATAAAGCGGCAAATGCCGCTTTATATTATTTACTTCTCTTTTTCAAACTTTTCTTTAGGTGCACCACATTTTGGACAAGTCTTAGGTCTACATCTACCTTCTTTAGTTTCCCCACAAACTGTGCATTTCCAAACTGCCATTTTTATCCTCCTTTCTGTTAAACTTTATACTCTAATCAGCACCCCTAATAACCTGCTTATTAATATTCTGGATTAAACTATTTAGATTATTACTAAATTCTTTAATTATATACCCAAGTTTTTTCCTTTTAAACGTTAAACATTCTAATTGACCTCATCTGGTATAAACCCTTTAAATTGCGCCTTATAAAGGCTAGCATACAAACCGTCTTTTTCGATTAACTCTTCATGCTTTCCTCTTTCCTGAATTCCTTTATCAGTTAATACCACAATCTCATCTGCATTTTTTACTGTAGACAATCTATGGGCAATAACAAGAGTCGTTCTGCCTTTTGATAATCTTTCTAAAGCTTTTTGAATAATAATCTCTGTTTCATTATCTAGTGCAGACGTAGCTTCATCAAGAATTAGTATAGGTGGATTTTTCAAAAACACTCTAGCTATTGATATTCTCTGTTTTTGCCCTCCTGAAAGTTTAATACCTTTTTCACCTATATATGTATCGTATCCATCTGGTAAACTCATAATAAAATCATGTATATTAGCATTTTTAGCAGCCTCAACTACTTCTTCAAAACTAGCATCTGGTCTACCATATAAAATATTTTCCTTTATAGTACCTGTAAATAAAAATACATTCTGTTGAACTAATCCTATATTTTTTCTTAAAGACTTAATTGAAATATCTTTAATATTAATTCCATCTAATAAAATTTCTCCTGAATCTACTTCATAAAATCTAGGTATTAAATGACATAAAGTAGTCTTACCTGCCCCTGAAGGCCCAACTAATGCTAGTGTCTTACCCGCTTCAATAGTTAGATTTATATTCGATAAAACTTTATTATTTTTACCATTGTAACTAAATGAAACATTTTTAAATTCGATTTTACCTTTAACATTATCTAGCTCAATAGCTCCTTCTTTATCAACAATTCTAGGCTTTATACTCAAAATTTCCATGAACCTCTCAAAACCAGTCATACCCGATTGGTATTGCTGAGTAAATTGAGTAAGTCTTCTAATGGGCTGCATAAAAAAATTTACATAAAGAAGGTATGCAAATAGATCTCCGGTATTAATTATATTCTTGTATAAAAATACACCGCCAACACTTACAACTACAACATTTAACATATCCGATAGAAAACGAATACCTGTAAAGAACTCGGCCATAGATTTAAAAGCAAATTCTCGCGATTCTTTGAATTCTCTATTCCCTATACTAAACTTTTCCATTTCATATTCTTCATTTGTAAAAGATTTTGCAACCCTTATCCCTGAAATACTGTTTTCTAGCTGAGCGTTTACATTAGCTATCTTTTTCCTTACATTTCTAAATGATTCTGTCATTTTCTTTCTCTTTGTGATAGCAAACCATATCATTGCAATAACAAAGGCAAATATTATTAATGTTAGTTTCCAATTTATAGTCATAAGCATAGCAAAAGAACCTATAAGCATTATTATCGATAAAAATAAATCTTCTGGTCCATGATGAGCCAATTCTGATATCTCATTTAAATCATTTACAATTCTTGACATTATGTACCCTGTCTTTGTATTATCGAAATAACTTATGTCTAATGTCTGAAGATGAGCAAATAAATCTCTTCTCATATCATGTTCTATTCTAGTACCAACTACATGCCCCCAATAATCAACTATATAATTAAATATAGCTCTAAAAACGTATAGAACTACTAATATTATTGTAAAAACATATAGCATCCTTATATTTCCGCTTGGTATTATGTTATTAACTATTTCTCTTGTCATCATAGGAAATACCAAATCTAATATTGCAATAAAAAAAGCACATACCATATCTATAATAAATAATTTCATATGAGGCCTATAGTAAGAGACAAATTTTTTTATCATCCTCTCACTCCTTTTAGAATATATTTTGTATGCTAAATTTTAATACTTTCGGATATTATAAAATATTATTAATAGTCTGTCAATTAAATCTAATTATAAAATATATCTTTAATAAAAAATTTTTTAAAATAACAAAAAAATAAGCCTAATAAAATTATAGCTATCAGGCTTATTTTTCGTTCATTTTTTTAAATACATAATAACACAACAATATTGTTGTAGTAACTTGTGAAAAACCGGATAGAGACATTTTTTTTACTATAAATAATATAAGAAATGGTAAAGCTATCAGCAGTACTATTATAGTGTCTCTTACTTTTAACCATGTTTCCTTTTTCATATTTGTAACAGCACCTTCTTTTTAAAAACTATATTATATATGTAATATATTCTATAACATGCTATAAATATCCTTTTTATGCCAAAATTATTCAGCAATCTATAAAAAGGTTTTTATAAAAAACCAAATTGCACAACAAAGAATACTAAAATTTCTGAATATTATTTTAAGTCTTTACTTTTAAATGAGTTTAAATGATAATAATCTTAATGAATGTTTTAGGGGGTGGTTTTTTTGACCCTATATTTAACACTACTTGTAGTATTTTTTATACAATTTGTAATATCTCTTGAAGCAAGTTTTATTAGCCCTATTATACCTTATCTTGCAGATTACTTTAGCATTAGAGAAAGTAGCGTAATATATCTTAACTTAGGTTTTTCAACGATAGGTCTGTTTTCACCACTATTCGGTATGGCAGCAGATAAGTATGGTAAAAAAAATGCAATTATATTTGCGATTTTAGCATTTTTATCAGGTACAGTTATAACTGGATGGGCACCATCCCCTGTAATATTTGGTTTAGGTAGAATGTTAATAGGGATAGGAAATATAACTTTGACTACAACTTTACTTTCTTACATAAGCGATTTTATTCCTTACGAAAATAGAGGAAAAGGTGCTGGTATTTTAAGAATTGCATTTGCTATTGCTATTCTTTTAAGTCCAATATACAGCACTAATATGGTCAAATATTTTAACATACATTATCTATATTGGTCTGTTTCTATATTATCTATTATAATACTGTTTTTAGCTATAAAACTGCCTAAAGACCATAACGAACATATTTCATGTTCTTCTGAACTTAATTTCAAAGAAGTTATTGCTATTACTAAAAAACCTATAACTATTAAATTTTTAATAATTCAATTTTTACTAATTCTTGCACCAATACTTATGTTTAATTATCTATCTATTTGGTTAAAGCATAATTTCAATTTAAATCAATCTCACATTGGTTATGTTTTTACATTAACTGCTTTGGGAACTGTAATAGGAGTTACTATAGCAGCTATATTGAGCGATAAAATAGGAAAAATAAAATACAGCATATTAAGTTTCATTTTAATGACTTTAGTTCTAGCACCACTACCTTACATTAAATCAATACATCTAGTTATCCCATTAACATTTCTTTATGCATTAGGTCTAGATGGTGGATGGTCAGCATTTCAGACTATATGCTCTGAAATATACCCAAACAGAAGAACTGTATTTATGACACTACTATATTTCGTTATCTCTATATGTTCATTATTATTTACTATTATAGGTCCATCATTATTTGAATTAGGTGGATATAAGTTAGTTATAGGCATTGGAACTATAAGTAATATACTTTCTGTAATATTATTAATTGATGTATCGAAAGATAAAGGTTTTAATATAAAATAAAACAGAGAACAGAGCCTATGGTTTCTGTTCTCTGCTTGTTACTTAACAATTTTATTCTTTATTACAGAATTCTTCAGATATATTTTCAATTAATACTGATGGTTTGTCTTTATAATATATATACAATTCATGTAGAGGCCTTGTTATTGAAACATACAAAAGTTTTATATGCAGCTCATTGTTTGGATAAGATTTTTCTGAACAATCATGAACAAAAACTGCATCAAATTCTAACCCTTTAGCAAGGTATGTCGGAATTACAACTACCTCACTTTCATAAGCGGTATCTTTATCGGTAATCAAATGTAAACCTGTTATTTTATATTTTTTAAGACTTTCGTAAACTTCTTTGCTCTCTTTATTTGTCTTACATATTACTGCTATTGACTTATATCCCTTATCTTTTAATCCCTTTACTCTTTTCGCTATATCTTCAATAATTTCATCTTCACTATTCTTTCTTATTATATAAGGTTTATCTCCTGATCTTAAAACTGGCTCTGCTAAAGTAACATCTTCTTTTTTCCAATTTTTTATCACTTCGTTAGCAAAATTCATAATCTCCATAGTAGAACGATAGCACTTCCTTATTGTTAAATATTTAGTTGAATCTTCATCGAATACTTCTTTTATTAAATCACGCCAACTGTCGATTCCTTTATACGAATGTATCCCTTGAGATAAATCTCCTACAATCGTAAAAGAATTTCCGATATTTAACTTCCTTAAAATATACATCTGTAACTGGCTGTAATCCTGTGCTTCGTCTACTATAATGTGACTAAATTTACCTTTCAAATCTAAACCCAACAGTTTCATTTTCAGATATAATATAGCTGGTAAATCTTCTCTTTCTACTTCATCATTTTCAAAAATTTCTTTGCAGTAGCTTGTTATAAACTTAATTTTTCCATCCTCAATTTCCCCATTTGAATATTTATTCATTACATCAAAATCTGTAATAATACTTTTATAAAGCTCATCTATATCGATTTTAGGCCATATAGAAAAGTATTTATTTATAGAGTTTTGAACGGCTTTTTTTATCTCATTTATTTTTTTGTCCCTTTCGTCATATATATTAATAAGCTCCTTTTTTATTGCATCTTCGTTTAAATCCGATTTCTTTATCTTATCTACTAATTTTTCATAATCTTCATTGATACTTTCTGCAATTTTTTCTATTCTTTCTTTTATATTAGCTTTTATATATTTTTTTATTCTTTCTACTCTAGGTATGACAGGTAAATAGCTGTAGTCTTTATCAAACATTTCTTTCACTTCTTCGTATGAGTAAATTTCGTAGTCTAAAACCTTAAGACTTACTTTAGGAACGAAATTTTTAGTCATATCTCTTATATATTTATCTAAAATCTTTTTAAACATCATAGAACCTTTAAACCAAGATGTATATTTAATATTTTCATAGTATTCATCATTTCTGCCACTATTTTCTATTAATTTAATAAGCTTATCTTCAACCGATTTCAAATTATATCTCTTGTTAAGCAATTTCATTGCTAAATCCTCATAAGTAGCCTGATTTATTTCTTCAACACCCAAATCTGGAAGTACATCTGAAATGTAGTCTAAAAACAGATTATTAGGAACGATAATTAAAATATTTTCTGGAGTAAATACATCTTGGTAAGTATACATTAGGTAGGCAATCCTATGTAAAACTATGGTAGTCTTACCACTACCTGCAACCCCTTGTACTATCAAGGTCACATCTTTATCAGCTCTTATTATGTCATTCTGTTCACTCTGTATAGTCGTAACTATATCCTTAAGCCTATTGTCCTTCTTTTGCCATAATGCCTGCTGCAGAAATTCATCCATTGGAGTAAGTCCTTTGTCAAAGATATTAATAAGCTTTTTATTTTCAATTTCATACTGCCTCTTTAACTCTAATTCTCCAATTATTAGACCATCTGGTGCTGTATACATCACATCTCCTAATTCACCACTATAATAAAGACTAGCTATCGGTGCCCTCCAATCAATTACTAATCTCTTTTCATCTCCTCTTCTTACAACACTAGTCTTTCCTATATAAAAAGTTTCGAATTCATCTTTACCTAATTCCCTAAAATCAATCCTCCCAAAGTATGGTTTATTCTGAGCCTTTACCAATTGTCTATATTTTCTTTTATTAGCTTCTTGTATCGTAGTCTTTACTACCATTTCATCACTATAATTACCTCTAGTCGATTTTTTAAGCTTGTTAATCGATTCGTCCATCTTTTCAATTTCTTTTTCTAAATACATTATCTCATCAGATATACAATCGCAAGTGGTTTTTAAATATTCATTTTCTTTTTCATAATCAGGATGCTTATTTGCCAACATATTATCCCTCCTATATCCGCAAAGTGCAATAAAGTAATTTTATATGAAAACAGTAAAAAAATAAAGTATATATGAAAAAAATTTTAATGGCATTGCACTAGAGCAATGCCATTTATTTGATATTATGTAGACTAGTTAAAATAGCAATCAGATAAGTATTCATATATACAAAAGATATTATACCTGTATCATTTATAAAAACCGAAATGATAGAACTAATAAATATTATATAAATACATTTGCCTATATTTAAATCTTTAAAATCTCTCATACAAATATTCTCATCTCTATACAACCCATAAACATAATAAAGCTGTCCTAGAGAAATAATACTCCAAGGCGGAACTAAAACCATTATAATAAGCTGCTTAAGTTTATTTATTATTACATCAAATAACTCAATAAATCCAACCGTTTCAATTCTCGACAACAACCTTCCTATATGGTTTAAACTATATCCATTGAACTGTATTATAAAGCTTAACAAAAGAAATATAAAACCAAAGATTAGTAAAATAATACTTTTATTAATCTTACTATAATAAAACATTTCATATATCAAAATCAAAAATAGCAGAATAGAAGTTATATAGCCTCCAAAATTAACCCCATATTTTCCAGACAGAGCCAATATTATTAACGGAAAATACACTATAAGAAATAAAGATAAAACTATTTTATCTTTCATCTTTTTCCTTATACTAAAATAAACTATTATTGAAGTTGCTAATAAAACCCCCATAATTTCATTATTTAGTCCATAAAATCTTCCACCAGCTACTATGTTGTTATATCCTATAAATGAATCATATATTATATTATTGTTAAAAAAAATCCCATAGAGAATTAATATATTTGTAAAAATAGATAAATATTTTACAGTATTTTCTTTTTTAATTAATAAAAATGATAGTAAAAATGAAGACATTAATACTATTATGCAGTATATAATAATACTTTTGTGTATCTTAAAAAATCCAAATAAAAGAGAAAAAAATATAATCGAAAGTATCGTATCCATGAAAAATTTGCATGTTTGTTTTTTCAACTTTTTACTAAATATCACAAATAGCTGCAATGCTATAATTATCCCATGAAAGATATACTTTATTATATTCAAGTTAAGAAACTCTTTTAAATAGTTTTTACATTTTTTAATCGGCTTACTTTTATGTATAACCTTAATACTGTTGCCAATAAATCTATCCGTTGATATGCCAAACAAATTTGCCGCATCTGGAAAAATATCTAAACTTGTTATTACCCCTTCTCTCTTCGTTGTACTGCTTTTTAATAATCCTTCTTCCTTATCAGGTGTTATATAAATAACTGGGACTAAAGTAGTATTCCATCTTATATTTACATCTCCTGATATAGTCTTTGGAAATATAATTATGTTATATTTCATCTTTTCAATATATTTTTTTAATAGCTCAATCCTCTCTTCTTTATTATTTAATTTATATGAAAGTATAAGTATATCTGCATTTCCTAGTATCTCTCTCGACTTATGATTGAGCCATTTTTCTTCATAAACAACCTTATTCTCACCATACTCAATGTATCCATTTACATTCGCAGCAATAAGTGAAGAAGAATCATTACCGATATATCCAACTTTAATGCCTCTTTTACTAAAAAAGTCGCCAAATGTAGAAATTTCCCGGGAAAAAGTCAAATATTCTTTCTTTAACTCTCTGATTATATCTTCAAATCCAATTATATATAGAGTGCCATCTCTATTTTTTATTATCCCTTTATATAAACCTGAACTTATTTTAACTCTTCTACCTGTAGCAATAGTTAAAAAGTAGCTTTCTCTATTTTTTGAACCGTAAAAATATCCCGTTTTTGTATTCATAATCCCTACTGCATTTTTAGTATTTTGAGTTATTTTTTCAACTAAATCAAAATCTAGTTCATCTAATATAATCATTATTAATTTAATCCTATTTTCTGCAAATACTAATTTGCTAAAGAATGAAATGAAAATTAGCAGTAAAAGTACGGTTATCAAAAGCTTTTTTATCCTCATATATACACCCTTTAATAAACAATATAGTTTACTATAGAAAAAATCCCTACTATAACTGAAAGTATCCCTAAAAACAATTTGATTTCATAATAACTATCATAAACAAAATCCTCTTTTATTAAAAAAATTCTATCTTTAACAATTTTCTTTATATCATATCTTTCATAGATTATAAGAAATGCTCCAATAAGTATGAATAATATTCCCTTATACAGCAAAAAACCACCCCTATGTCTATATATACTAATATCTATATTGTAATCTTATTTTAGGTTTGATATACAATTTAAAATTGAAAAAAGACGGTAAAGCCGTCTTTATATCGTAAATAAAATATGAACATGATAATTAAATTAGTTATGACACAACAAGACCATCTTCTGCTTGTTCCCTATAAAACTGTGCTTGAGCATCAAACATCCTTTTATATTCTCCATTAAGCTCCATCAGTTCCTTATGTGTTCCCTGTTCAATTACCCTACCATTATCTATAAGGTATATTCTATCAGCCATAACAGTAGTAGATAGTCGATGTGTAATGAATATTGCTATTTTGTTTTCAGTGATATTCATCATATTTTCATACATCTGCTTTTCTGCTAAAGGATCTAATGAACTTGAAGGCTCATCTAGGATAACTACATCGTAATCTTTTATGTAGATTCTTGCCAATGCTAACTTTTGGGCTTCTCCTCCTGATAAGAATATACCTTCATTACTAAATTCTTTTGTAATTAAAGTATGAATGCCATTTGGAAGCTCTTTTACCTTTTCATACAGTCCAACTTGTTTTAATGCAAACCAAACTTTGTCTTCATCTTCTGGAGTTTTTACTTCACGGAGTAGTACATTTTCTGCTATGCTAGCTGAATATAATTGATAATCTTGAAAAACTAGTCCTATTTTAGATCTTAAGTGTTTAACTGAAAGTTTTGTTATGTCTTTATTGTTTATAAGTATTTTCCCTTTATTTACGTCATATAACCTGATTATTAGTTTGATTAATGTTGTTTTTCCTGCACCGTTATGTCCTACTATTGCAATTTTTTCTCCTTTTGATGCTTTTATTGTAACATTATGTAATACTTCTCGCTCTGAATAAGAAAATGAAACATTATCTACGGAAATGTTTGTAATTTCTTCTTCTAATATTTCTAGTGAGTTTGATGAATTTTCTATTTTAGATTCATAATCTAGTACTTCTTTTAGATTAGTAATGTATAAGCTGTGTTCATAAAACTGTGTAAAGCTATTAAAAAATACTTGCAATCTAGAACTAAATTGCCTACTGGCAATATATAAAGCCATAAAATCACCTAAAGTTAGTGCTCCATTATATATTTTCCAAGCAAGATAAATCATCGTAACGCCAATTGTCATTATAAACTCTACAGTGTCTCCTAATATATTAAGTAGTGTTAGTTTTTTCCCTCTAGTTTTTAGTACGGAATCTATTTTATCGATATTATTATCGTATTTTTTAAATAATAATTTACCAATTGGAAATATACGAATTTCCTTTGAGTATTGAACCTCATAAAATACTCTTTTAATATAGTTTAAGTGCTTTTCAAATGGAGTCAATAACCTTTCATATTTAAACTGGCATTTACCAGATATTAAACCGAATAAAGAAGATAATAGCATAGAAATAACAGATATTAATAACAATATAGGATCTAGTGTAACGATTACACCAAATAAGGTTAAAGTGTAAACTAAACTTAATAAAAAGTCTCTTGTTGAGTTAACTACGCTTAATGCTCTAATGTCAGCTTCTTTTAAAGCTCTGGTATATTTGTCATAAAAGTGTGCATTTTCATAACATTCCAAATCTAGAGATGCGGCCTTTTGCATAAGCAAATTGTTAATACCACCTTTAATTTTATTATGAGCTCTTGGAGTTATAAATTTATAATACCATGAATAATATATACTTTTTAATAATTCAACTGAAAAGATTAATATAACGATAGTAACTATCCAACTAAATGGTTTCTTTTGGCTTATGAAATCGATTATATATTTTGGCCCTAAAACGTCTGCTAACGGTGTTAGTATAGAACTGAATGAGATTAGTATGGAGGTAATTATATATATCTTGTAGTATTTCCAGACAAATTTTAACATAAATAAATTATTCTTATATACATCTCTAAATCGCAATTTAAAGCCCCCTTTTTTTTAGAATTGTTTGACTTATCAAAATAATCTAAAAAATTTAGCTGGATATATCTTGGGAGAAGAATTTATTGTAATTTCTCATAGGTAGGCTATAAACAGACCCTCATTGTTACGATGGAGAATGTTTTGATAGTGCGTTTCAATTCCTTATAGGTAAACTAAAAACTATGGCGAAGCAAATATGAAGAAACATGGACAAGTTACTTAGTTTCAATTCCTTATAGGTAAGCTATAAACATAACAGTAACTCAAGCAACTACTGGATAATGGAGTGCGTTTCAATTCCTCATAGGTAGACTATAAACCCTATCAACAGTAATATCAATCAAAGGTTTATCCACAGTTTCAATTCCTTATAGGTAAGCTATAAACAGGAAATCATAAATGAATCTGGAATAAGAAGTGCAAGTTTCAATTCCTTATAGGTAGTCTATAAACATGAAACCGAGGAGCAAGATGACCCTATGGTTGTAGTAGTTTCAATTCCTTATAGGTAGTCTATAAACAATGACTTTGAAAGAATAAACGTTTATACAGAAAAAGTTTCAATTCCTTATAGGTAGTCTATAAACAAATGAAAAACTAACTGCAAGATATTACAATTATGAGTTTCAATTCCTTATAGGTAGTCTATAAACTGCAACTTAAACTGATAAAACAAGAACAATACACCCAGTTTCAATTCCTTATAGGTAGTCTATAAACTCTCCGTTGTTTACATATTTAATATCTTCAATATAATATTGTTTCAATTCCTTATAGGTAGTCTATAAACCCATCACTTATATCGATATTACTATATTTTAAAAATTTTGTCAATTATTAATTTTTTGCGTTAATTCCTACTGATACACTAGGATTTCACCCTTCTAAATATTGAAATTTACACATTTTGTGCAAAAAACGAAATGTCGTCGATCCCCGGGGATTTTTGCACTACTGGAGGTCGACGACTTTTTGATATACTTTCCATTTAAACGGATTTCAATTTTTATTTTTTATATCTTTGATACCAATTTACAAAATCAATTAAATAGTAAAACTATTATATATAGAATTTTCAACACATTTTAAAATCATAGCATTAAATATTGATAATTATTTTCTTATTAAACCTTCTAATCCGACTATCAGCATTAAAATCATTTTTCCTATATAAAAATTCTTAATTTCACATCAATATTCTCTCTAATCTTCTTCAACTCAATAATGACACAAAATATAATAATTAACAACCTAACTTTTCTATTAAATTTCTTTATTAAATTCTAAAAAATATACAAAAACCTATAAGATAACCTTAACATTTACTTTTCCTGCTCCTCTACTTTTTTGACCACCTAAAACTTTTATATTTTGAATTGCAGGTAAAATCACTTCTTCTATCAAAATCCTTACTCTTTTATTTTTATCTGTTTCTTTCCACTTTTGCAACCATTTATCAATTACTACACCACCAATTTTTCTTGCATCACCAAATTGTATTCCTTGCATTTCTAATATTGGTTCAGAAATTAAAATACTTATACTACCCCTAAATACTGTTCCTGGTTTTACTTGTTCACTTTCAACTTTTGCACCATGTGCTGCTGTTCCTGTTTTTCTATCGATTCGTATACTTGTCTGATCTATAATGCTACTATTATATTCAGAGTATAAATTACTAAACCTTAAAAAACCCATAAGACCAGTAGTACCCATAAAATAACAAACTGGACATATACCTACATCACTATTAGAAATCTTTGGTGTTAAAATACTCTTATCATTTACACTAATCTGACATCCAACAATTTCTTTGCTACCTAATTTTGTTTTTTCTCGATACATTCCCATATTAATTAGTTCTTCTTCAGCTTTGGACGGTTTCGTAGAAGGCAAACAAGGCTTTAATATCTCTTTTTTAATTTCTTCTTTAATCTTTTCTTTATCTAAATCAAACATATCCTTGAATTCTTCAAATTTTTCAATGAATAATAATTCTAATTGATGCCTAAATGCCCCCTTAAAAGTAGTCGCTGGTATCACTGGAATTCTATCTATTTTAAATATTGGAGCATCTTTCTCTGAAAGTGGCGATTTTGCAGCACCTATATGTAAAAAACTGTTTTCAGCGACATCTATTGATATTGGTATTTCTAAAATTTTTACTTTTCCTTCCTTTTTTACCTCAATCTCTTTCTCCTCTTCACCTATTTTTATTTTTACTTTATCATTCATTCTATTACCTCCCAATATTTTGTTAACGAATTTAATTTTCTTACAAAATATGCTATTCTTTCTGAAGAAACTCCAGCATGATAAAGTTCTTTAATATATTCAAATACCTTTTCTAAAGCTTTCCTTTGAGAATAGTTTGTTCTACGGATTTTATCACTTAAATACTCTTCAACTATAGATATTTCATATTTTTCAATTATTTTACCGTAAGTTTCCATATTTGGTAGCTTGCATTCGACTAATCCATACCAGTCAAGAATTTCAATTAATTGCCTTAATAAATAAGGTTTATTATCAAATGCTGATTTAAGCCATTCTGCTCGTTGCTTTAATTCTTTAATTCTGTCTTCTCTCGACCATATTTTTTTTTGTTGTACCTTTTTAATTTTTTTATCTAACATGTTATCCACTTTTTCTTTAAATTCATCTCTTCTATCTTCATCTAATAATTCCTTTAATTTTTTCCAATCGTCTTCTTTAAAAAGCTTTAAATCTTCTTCTCCTCTAGGACTATCAAATATATCTGTATCATTCAAAATTTTTTTAAATACTTCGTCTATTTTACTCATCATAATATGTTACCTCCTTTAGCAATACTTCAGGAGCTTCTACTAAGCTTCCAGGAAATAATGCCCTTTTATAGAAACCCTCAACTAAGAAATCATCTGGTTCAAAAAGATATCCAAATAACGGAGATATTATCCTTATTCCAAATTTTTCAACTTCATCCTCAAATAATTTAACTTTTAAAATTCCTTGTTTAACCTTGGATTCAAACTCTTTAACATTAACAATTTCTGCTTTACCAAAATCTTTACTCTTAAGAGCTCCTATCTGAATCTTTGCATTTTTTAAATTTGTCTTTATTTCTAAATCTTTTTCAAAAGGTAAATATATTTTTGCTTTAATTTTTGAATTTTTAGGTTTTAAGTATTGAGTAATAATTGGCATCTTTGAGATATTAAGAGCTTTGTCTCTTACTGAATATATAAATTCATCAACTTCATAACTTCCTTCTTCAAGAAACCCTACAGCAGAAATGTTTAATCCAAAATAATATTTAAATGCTCCTTCAATAGTTGATGAAGGTATAGTACTCTGACATGGTCTAAATACTCCCCCTTTGATTCTTTCGCCAATAATTAATGAATCTATACGAATATCAATCTCTAATAATTTCATTTTTCTTCACCACCAATAATAAGTCTATAAATGTTTAAAATTTTTGATGGTGCTATCCCTTTTGATAACATTTCACATATTTGAGGATACTTTTTCCTATTATTAAATATTTCAATAGATAAATAAATCTCTGATTGAAAATTTTCTTCCATTTGAATTAACTTATGCAAAAAATAATTTGATGTTTCCGAATTAATAACCTTATTAATAATTTCTTCTATTTCATCTCTTCTATATTTTTCTTCAAATCTTCCATGATATCTAATATTAAGAAACTCTTCTGCTTCTTCAAAAAATTTCCAATGTTCTCTAATTGGATATTTTATATTAGCAACACTTAATGAAAGACGTATAGGAGACTCTTTATAATTTGTACAATCTGAAAAATAAATATCAAAAACCTCTAAAAATGTATCTATAATTTCTTTTACTCTATTTGGAGAATATTTTAAAACACCTAATTCATAATAATCTGGAATAGGTTTTTTAATATTTACTTGCTCTCCATTGTCTATTTTTTCTGATATTTTTTCCCAAAACAATTTCAACATCTCTTTATAATCCTTGTTAAAATCTACTTGTAAAGCAAGGGGTCTTAATTTATAATCCGAAATATCTTGAACATCTTGTTTTAATTTATCATTAACATACTCTTTAAATGCATTATTTATCCATTTTTCTAAACTATTCTGGTCTAAATAAAATTTAAACCAACATACTTCTGTCTCTTCCATTCCCCAAGTTTCTCCATATTCTCTAAATGGTTCACCCATCTCCCTTACTTCTTGACATCTCTTACATATCCATTCTCTTACATTTCCTTTTATTCGCTCTACACCTTGCATCTGCTGACATATATCACAAATAGGCGGTTTAATCCTATTCTGTAATTCCGGCATAAGATATTTCTTATATACTTTAGCCCCTCTATCTTTTAACTTTTTTAATAAATCTTCTAATAAATTTTTTAAGTATGATAACTTTTCTGAATCTGATAACTTTTCTAAATATGATAACTTTTCTGAGTCTAATAATTTTTTTAAGCCTAATAATTTTTTTAAATCTAACTCTTTTTGTTCATCTATTTTTTTTAATTCCAAAATCTTTTTATCCAATATAGAATTTAACATTCCTAAATCAGATAAAATTTCAGTAACTTCTACATAAAATCCCCATTCTAAAACAGATTTGAATATTTCACTTAAATCTTGTTGTAACGGTAAAAATAAAAGAATAAAATCTGATGTCATAAATATAACTTCATCTATATATCTTGATGCAATTTCATTTAATAATTCTTCTCTTTTTCTAATCAAATTTATATCCTTTAATCTAACAAATGAATGAGGAAATCTTATCCAGCATTTTACTAATCTCGCCTGCCATTCGCCTTTAGTTTTACAGATAATATATCTACCGCCTTCAGCTTCTTTTATTGTACGTACCGCTCTTCCACTATATTCTATCGAAATAGAACCATTATCTTCTTCTATCAATCTTGAATTCTTTTCAAGAACTCTGTAAATCTTACCTACAAGTTCAAGATGTGTATAAAGAGTTGTAACATTTTTAGGAGGTGTTTTATCTTCAGGAGTTAGCAACAAATTTTCCTTGTATTCTTCTAAAAATTCTTTCCCAGACTCACAATTTTGTATAATATCAAATAATTTTTTCAAATCATTCTTATCTTTAAAAGCCGCCCAATACTTCCCATTATTTCCCTCATTTTTATAAAAATTCTTATTCCAAAGTTTTAATACTTCTTGTTTATCACCTCCACTACTTATTCCCTCTACAATTCTCGAAAAAGATGCAGCTAAACGATCTGCAAGTATTAGTAAAAATAAGTGATACTTATCTTCATTAGATATCTTATTATCTTCATCCCAATTCCAATTATTAATATCTTTCTCTGTAATTCCAATTCTATTATGTTTATAATGATGATATTGCCCCCACCAAGATGGAGAAGTAGGTTTTTCTAACCCAGCTTTTTCAAAATCAAATCCAATAAATGTATGGCCATTCCATGAACTTCCTATTTGTTTTTTAAAATCTTCTTTAACTTCACTATCAACCAGTTTCCCTATATCATGAAGTTCAGGTATAAATTTAGAAGAACTTTTCTTAACCATTTTTTATTGCCCCCTAAACATTTTGTATAATATAATTCCTTACTTCGTAAAACTCTACAAAATCACATCATACCAATAGTTTTCATATATTTTTCCTACCTGATATCATAAAAGCTAAAAATCTTTTTATTTTACCTTAAATAATAATTATTAAAATTATTAAAAATTTTCGTTAATAACCTTGAAACTTAAATTCCTTTTTTAGTTAATTAAAAATGTTATATCTAAAATTTACGAATATAAAAAGTTTATCATTTATTATTATTTTATTATTAAAAATACTATGTCCTATATATTTATCAAAACTTAAATTACTTTTTAGATATTTGTTAGCTTTAAATTATAGTTATATATTATACAATTTTACTTTTTAATCAAGGCAAGAACTCATATTCTATTTCCTTTTTAAATTCAAAGAAAATATGACCATTAAATATATTCTTCTTTTTCTTCTTTTTTCCTGCAACTTTTTTAAAAAATTGTATTTTTCTACAAATTTTTTATTATACTTTATTTGTAAAATCTTTTTTTCCATTTACTTTATAAATACAACATAAAAAAATTTAGTTTTTTATGCTACAAATCATAAAAATTTACAAATATAAGTTGATAAAATATAAAATAATTGCTCAAATATTCTTTAGATGTGAAATATATAAAAAAATAAATATACTAGCTAATAAAAGTAATAAATATCAAGAGTAAATTTAAAATTTTTTGAACCTTGAAAAAATCATAATAAACTAATCATACAATATAATTCGCTAATTTGAGGGTATTGACTAACAGGCTTCCTAGAAGGGTTTACATAAATATTACTCTTCCAAGATTTTATTTTTTTGTCGTTTTGCAAACGATTACTGCTATGAAATTACATAAATATCACTCTTCCAAGAATGATTATATATAATTAGCCTGTTAGTTAAATCCCTTCTTAAATATTAACAGGATAACTGCTATATGATGTATATATCAGAAGAATATTGATATATGCATCATAATTTGGATTTCTATAATCCAACTAAATAAGTTGACTACCAACCCATAAAAAAATCACAAGGAGGGAGTAATTATGAAAAACAAAAGAATTAAAATGTTTATAACTCTAACGTTATCTCTAATTATGATACTTTCAATATTAAACATTTCCTACGCTATAGTAGAGAACAATATAAAAATTTTTATTGACAATAAAGAATTAGTTATACCACCAGAATATGGTAAAGTGTTCATTGACGACACTAACAGAACACAAATCCCTGTGAGAATAGTGGCATAAAATCTTGGACACAAAGTAGATTGGGATGCTGAAAATTGGATAGTTATTATAGATGATGGAAAAATAAAAATAAAGATAGGAGAGAGAAAGATAGAGACAGACAAGGGAATAGTAGAAATGGATACAGAAGCGGTTATCATAAATGGTAGAACTTATGTACCTTTACGTTTTGTTAGTGAAGCATTAGGTTACAAAGTAGATTATCGTTATGAAAGAGGTTATCATAGAATAGATATTACTTCACCAGAAAAACAAAATGAAGAAACATCAGACTCAAATGAAGAAGATGTAACTGTTATTGATATTGAAAATCTTAAAGCTCCTCATTATACACATCCTAGTGGAAAAATGTCTATATACGACTATTTAGGAATCTGTGATAATTCAGTCATAGGAAAAAGACCTGAAAATAGCACTTTAGAAGATGATATTAAACACTTCAATGAAACAGCTTTCAAAGGAACTGGATGGAAATTTACAAAAGAAGGTTATTTAACTTATTCTACACTTCCAGATGATGCTGCTCCTCAAGATTCTATCGTTATATTAGATAGAGACCCTCAAACAAAAGTTCCCATTATTCAAATAAGGCAATGGAGAATGGCAGAAGGAGAAGAGAATTTTACACGAGTTACAGTGTCTTTTTTAACTATAATTTAAGGACAAAACCAGTAATAATAGAAATAGAAGATAAAGTAGTAGAAAATGGAGTAGTAAAAACAGTAAAGAAAAAAGTATTAGCATTTAAACCTTATTATGATCCACCATCAAATGACAAGGATAATTTAAGAATAACTACTAAAAGTTCAGAAAACGAGAAATATTTTGGATGGTATAGAAGTGTAGGTTATGGATTATATGTAGACTTAATGGGTTCTCCTTACTTTGCAATAGATATAAAATACGGACAATTAAGATCAATATACAAAACAAGTAAATCAAATTATAAACAATTAGTGTCATTAGTATATGAACCGTCGAATCCAAACAATAGTTCAAAATTTGTATTTGCTAGTAGGTATAGTGAAAAATTCTTTGATTACTATAGAAGAACAAATGGAGGAAAAGATTTAAGTCAATTAACTAAAGAATCGCAAAGAGAAGAATGGAGAAATTTATTTGAATATGTAGCTTATTACATGAAGTTTAATCCTGATTTAATATTCGCACTAATAGAGAATGGAAAAAGAAATCCAGAACTGTCAAAAATGATAGATTATAACAAAATATTAATGGATATAAGAAGGATAAAGAACGATGCAAAAGACAAAGAAAACTTTACATATGTAGATGCATTAATGTCTACAGAACACTACAAAGATATGGTATATACATTTTATAAATTTTTCTCATTAACAGTAGCACCATCAAAATACACAGCAGGAATAGCTTATTATGCTACAAAAGAAAACACATACAGCTCATTAAACGTTCCACCATTTAAAAATATATCAGACTTATTTATATTAAATGATGAAACAAGAACAGGATTAGAATATATAGATGAAGATAACACAATAATAGTAGGGAAAAACATAGGAGAAAAAAGTTTAGGTAAAAAAAGTGGAATAGAAATATATCCATATGAAGAAGGTTCTAGTACATTAAACGGATGGATGCAGAGAACAAATCCACTACCAAAAGATAAATTAAAACTAGAACCAAATAAACCTTATGTATTAAGAGCTTATTTAGGATATATAACAGAAAAAACCAAGAGTCAAGAATTACATCAAAACGGTTATGGTTTATCATTCCACAAAGATATAAACCTATATATGAATGTGAAATATACTCAAGACAAAATTGATTTAAATACAAAATCGAATGTAGATATTAATAATGAAAGTAAATTTGGATATTATGCTGTATCAGTACCATTAGTAGAGCAGACATTAAAAGAAGATAGACATAAATCAAAAGAAAATTTTGATATGGATTTAGGAATAAAGAGATATGAGCCTAGATATGGAATATATGAAGCAGTATTCAAACTTACAGAAAATAGTTTAATGTATTTAGATAGTAATGGAGTTTGGCAGAATGCTAATACTACAATTAATACAAATCTTTTCCCAGATGCACTTTCAAAGATAAACTACAATACACTTGATTTAACACAAGTAAAAGGATATTACTTTGAAGTATTTTTATCACCTGAAAGAAACTATTATAAAGGAGATAAAAAATCTCTAATTGAAGCAAGTTTTATAAAATCAATATCAGGATTAGCAGATTCATATAAATACTTTTATACAAATGACAATCAATATTCATACAATGACAAAGCGGGATTATTTGCATTGTCAAGTGATGGAGCAAATTCATTTGTAGCATTTGGAATAACAAATTCTACAGTTTCTTTAGGAACAGAGAAATATAATAGTATTGTAATAGATAGAAAAAAAGAAGATGGAACATATGAGACAATAAAACCGAATTCAAGTTATGAATTAAAATTAAAGCAAGGAGATCAGATAAAAATAAAGGCATATGTAAAGAGAAGTGATCTGCCGATATATCCGAAAGAAGACCCGATAGCAGGGACGACAAATCCGATAAGAATAAAGGATGTAAGGTTAAAAAAGAGGTAATCTATGAAACCTGATTGATATAATTCCTTCCTCATCAACCATATCTGATATTGTTTCAATTCTTTATAGGTAAGGCTATAAACTGATAACACTAAAACTTTCTTTATTTTTGCTAGAAAATAGTTTCAATTCCTATAGGTAGTCTATAAACCATCAAAAGCAGTATCAACAGCATCAAGCCCTTTCACGTTTCAATTCCTTATAGGTAATCTATAAACAAGTAAACGTGATAAATGAAATTCCTCAAGTAGAATAGTTTCAATTCCTCATAGGTAAACTATAAACCCATCACTTATATTGATATTACTATATTTAAAAAATTTTGTCAATTATTGATTTTTTGCGTTAATTCCTACTAATGTGCTAGGGTTTCACCCTTCTATACATTGAAATTTACACGTTTTTAGCAAAAAACAAAAAGTCGTCGATCCCCTGGGGTTTTTGCACTACTGGAGGTCGACGACATTTTTGATAGTATTATCTGTGTATAACTTCCACAACTTTCATATTTTATCTTAAGTATCTTTTCACTTTATTTTACAATATATTTTCTTCTCCACTTTTTTAACACCTAATGTTTCAATAGCAGAATATTTCTGAATTTTGTACCCAATAAAGATATTTTCTACACGTTTTAAGAACTTTAGCAACTCTTTTCTGTTCTACATCATACACAAGTATAACAAACATTTTTACACCCTCTAACTTTATATTAAAACTTATATAGTTCAAATCAGATAAATACTCATTCTATCATTTGTAAATTTAAAATTTTAATCCAATCCTGCTAATAAATAAGCATTCGTTAGTTGGCTTTATCCATTATTTTATTCTCTTCTATGTTTCAATTCCTTATAGGTAGTCTATAAACTTTGAATAAACCTTCAACATTTAAACCTTCTGCCCAGTTTCAATTCCTTATAGGTAGTCTATAAACAAGGTAAAAGCAAGTATTTATATTGATAGAAATTTTTAGTTTCAATTCCTTATAGGTAGTCTATAAACTAGAGAGCTATTTGCCCCCTATGCTTATTAAACTATCTGGTTTCAATTCCTTATAGGTAGTCTATAAACCCATCACTTATATTGATATTACTATATTTAAAAAATTTTGTCAATTATTGATTTTTCATGTTAATTCCTACTAACATACTAGGGTTTCACCCTTCTATATATTGAAATTTACACGTTTTTGGCAAAAAACAAAATGTCGTCGATCCCCAGGGGTTTTTGCACTACTGGGGGTCGACGACATTACCATCTTGATATATAAGGCTCAAATTCACTCTCGCCTATTAAATGTTTTTCAAGCTTATATAACTCCATTCGCACAAGTCTTCTATATGATACTTTTCTTCCTAACTGTCTATGATTTATTGTCGTTTTTAATCTTTTATCAAACTCTTCTACAAAAACTTTTTTACCTTTATCTTTCAAAAGTATGCCACCCATATCTTCTTCAAAATCATTTTTAGTTATCATCTTCTTTGAAACTAGAGTAAATATTAATCTGTCAATTATTATCGGTTTAAAAATCTCTGCTATATCAAGGTTCAATGTAAAATGTTTAAAATTAGTAGCATGTAAATAACCAATTCTAGGATCTAAGTGAGTTTTATATATTTCCCCAAGCACCAGCACATAAAGTAGTGAATTTCCAAAACTTATAAGGGCATTTAGTTCATTTTGAGGAGGTCTTCTAGTTCTCTGATTGAATACAAAATCTTCATTGGAAATTATTTCATCAAAAGCTTTATAGTATGTATCTCTTATATTACCCTCTATAGCCATAAGTTCATTTACTTCATTACATTTTCCTATTTTCTCATAAAGCGAAATAATATTTTTCTCAATATTTTCCAAATTTTTACCACGATTTTTATAGTATTTTATTACGTTTAATATGTTCCTGCAGCTTCCTTCAACTATTTTTAAGGCTAAAGCTATTCGCTTATTTTCATCAAGATAATGCTCTGCCTGCTTTAATATAATATACCCTGAATTTAAATGTTCTCTTGGATAATATGTACCAACATAATAACCATAATGATTGAAAAAATGCAATAATATTTCTTTGTGAGATACAAATTCAAGAAATCTCTTATTTAAATCGACCTCTCCAAAAATGAAAAAATCACTTACATCTTCTATAGGAATATACTTTCTTCCTTTTTCTGTTTCAAAGTATAAAGTATTATCCTTTCTTTTAAGTTGTCCGTCATTGAAAATATAAATAGTTTTTTTCATTTAATCACCTCATTAAGCCCAACAAAATTCATTATAGGCACAATTTCTACAATATTTGTTTTTTTCAGGTGCATAAGGTATAGGTTCATAAATAATTCTTAAAATATCTTTTTCTACATTTTTAAGTTCTTTTATAAGTTCTTCAGTTAATATTATTTCTTCTCTTTTACGTTCTTTTGGAAACATTAATATACCAGTGCCTTCAATACCATGTTTTTTAAGTTCCCAAAGATAATAAGCAAGCTGCATTTTAGCACTTTCAATAAATCTTGAGCTCTTTTTTACTTCTCCAACTAAAACATGTCCATTTTTCTTGTTTATTACATCTACTTTTATATTTCCTAAAGAAATCTCCTTTTTTTCTCTCATATACGAATTCTCATGGATAAATCTGCCTAAATCTATATATTGATTATCTTGATCAGGAGTTAAATTATGAGCCATAAGCCAAACTTCTCTTTTACAGATATAATAGTACCAAATAAGAGTACCGTTTACTTTTACATCTTCCATAAAACCACCACCAAAATTAAATATAACTTTACTATCTATACAATATAGACAATTTCCCTCTGTGATAAACCTTATAGTTATAAAATAATTGTTTTATCTAAATCATTTCTATTAAAACCAATATCATCATTATATATCCTACCTTTGGCTTCTAAAGGCATTCTAAAAAAACTTTTCTCATCAATAAATTCATTTATAAATTTAATAGGTAATGAGATAATATATTCTCTAAGTTTAGGTTTTAATTTTAATAATCTATTATATTTTTTCTTGAAATCATTCTCTTCTAAAACCTCTTCTTTGTATTTGTTAAATAATTCTTTAGCTTCTTCGTTTATTTCAAAATAAACATCTATATAATCTGGTCTATTTCTTATAATTGAAAAATCCCTTAACCTTGTAAACTGCATATTATCAACAAATTGTATAAGTTTATCTGAATCATCTACAGAATTTACTTTTTCAACAGCCAAATTAAAGTAGCTTTGAATTAAATTAATAAATTCTGACTCTTTAAAATAACCTTTTTGTAAAATCTGATCAGTTAATAGCAATAAAGTTTTACCATAAATATAGCTACCATAAAACCTGTCATCCTTAACCAATTTTGCAACTCTTAATTCACCTTTTCTATCTCCATTTCTATTACATCTACCTGCTGCCTGAATTATACTATCTAAAGGAGCTAAATCTCTATATACTATATCGAAATCAAGATCAACTCCTGCTTCAACTACTTGAGTAGAAATAACAATCGGTTTAATATTCATCATATCCTTTATTTTTTTTATTCTTTCACGTCTTTCTTTAGGTACTATATTCGTTGATAAATATAATACCTTTCTATCTAATTTTTTCAATATATTGTATATTTGCAAAGATTGTCCTATTGTATTGCATATTATTAAATATGATTTATCCTCAATATTATTTGTAAAGTTTTCACAAAATTCTTCTATTGTAAGCTCCTTTCTATCATAAACTAGTGTTACTCTGTTTAATATATGAAAATATTTTTCATAATTATCTAAAAGTTCATAAGCATCCCTTAAAATTATTGGTCTAGTAGCTGTCATGGTTATAACTCTACAATCTAATTCATTACATATCTTTTTTAACATATAATCAATTAGTTTCCAGTATTTAATGTCTATTGTTTGAAGCTCATCTAATATAATAATTGAACCTTTTATATTATGAAATTTTTTCAACATTCTATTTCTATATCCTATAATTGTTTCAAAAAATTGTACAAATGTTGTAACAATTATAGAACTTTGCCATCCTTCCACAAGCAACTGTGAAGAATCTATTTCATAACTCTCCTCTTCACTTTTATACTCTATATCAGAAAGATGATGATGTTTTAGAATATACTGACTAATACTCTTTTCAAACCCTTTAATATTTTTATGTAAATCTAATATTACTGAATAATTCTGATCAATTATTGATGTATAAGGTAAGACATATATAATCCTTCTATTATCTCCTAAAAGTTCCACTAATTTTTTTGCTGCAAAAAAACCAGCTAAAGTTTTACCACTACCCGTTGGAGCAGTTATCGAAAAATATTTACTTTCTTTATATCCTTTAATAAGATTATTCTGTATCGTATTAAATATCTCTTTTCGTAAATCATTTAGCCCACCAGTTTTACTTCCATACAAATCTAAATATCTTTTATGTAAAAATGAATACGGAACAACTTTTATATTTGATAAAGGCGTATTTGATGCACTTAATTTATCTGCATCTATTAAACAAGAGTATAACAGTTGATGTATTGTATAAATTTTATCTTTTTTCATTTTATTCCTCTCAATTAATTTTCTTATTCTTAATAAGCTTCTTAAAATATCTTCATAAGGCTTTTTATCAATAAACTCTTTAAAATAGCTTTGCAACCCTAAAACTTCTGAATCATTATATATAATTTCATAGTTATTTTTCATATCTTTTATTTGTTTATCTACAGTATCTATTTTAAACTTTAATTCAGCTCTTAAAGATTCTAAATTAAATCTTAATTTTCTAGGTAAATTTTCATTTACATCTTCTAAATTCCCATGATGATGTAATATTACACTGTATAAAACTAGGGGAAGATAATTATCCTCCCCAAACGTTTTGAGTCCTACAAAAGCCCCAAACATTGCTGAAATGAACCCGTGATGCGATAAATCTCCATTATATTGTTTATCTAAATGTTTTTGAAAATATGTTGTATATTTGCCAAAATCATGACATTTACATATAATTCTCAAAGCTTTAATAATATTTTCTTGACTATTATTTAAAAAAGTAACTGAATATTTTTCAACTTCTAATAAATGGTCCAATAGTTTTTTATTCGGATGAGATTTAAATAGCATAATATACTCTCCTTACATAAACACTATATTTTCAACTATATCATTATATTTTAGTTTGACATAATTTGTATTTAACATTACTGATAATGGATTAGTATTTTCATCGTAAATATAAGACTCAACAGTCTTAATATTCCTATCTTCTGTAAATTCGCAAGGCATTTTCTCTTTCATAATAAAAAGACCTGTCTTATTAAACTTTATACCTCTGTCTTTTATTTTATTAAAAGGTATTACTGTAGATATATCAACTATATTATCAGAATATTCTTCACTTCCTATCACTCTATCAACATACCTAGTAATACATGAAAATGATACTACTCCTAAATAAGGTGAATAATAATATCTTTTTTCTTTAATTCTCTTTTCTAGCACATCTATAAAATCTTTATCTAAATGAGATACATATAATCTGTAGCTTAAATAACTATTTTCACCTAAAACTATTTCAAATGGAATTTGTGTATGTTCTTCTGGTGATTGAAAATGTTTTGACGAAGTTATTTTCATATAATTCAGTGTCTGCATAATTTTTCTAGTCTTCTTATTCTTTTTTACTCCTATAAAAATATTTTCTCTCCTAAAATCATCATAATATGTATCTCTTTCTAAACCCATTATTGCAGCTATCAGACCAGATAAAACTGTTCTTGGTGGTACACTATATGAAAGTGAAGATGAATTCGTATAAAATTTTCGAAAATGAGCTGCATATCCTTCTATATCAAATATAAGTACATCCCTTTTCATATATATCACCTTATTTCTATTAATTTAAAATCTTCAAAGATATCAACAAATTTCTTTTCAACTCCATCCATTAGTTTTAAATTCGAATCTACAAAATAATATATAGTTTTAATTTTTTCTTTATTATTATTAAAATGCTCCTTTAGTTTTGATATATCTAAAGCTACTTCTGAAATATCTCTTGGATTTTCTTTATTTTCAATTAAATTAATTAGATTCCTCATATCACCCAATATCGTTTCACTGTCATTATATTCAACTCTTAAATATAATCTTGGATACTGACCTACTTTACTCCTAGTAGCCAATAATGGAATAGATTTAACCATAGCTTTGTCCAGCTTCTTTACATCATCTTCACTAAGTAAAGTATGTTCAGCTCTATTCCCACTTATTACTCCTGAAAAAGCTATAAATGAATATTTTACTCTATAATCTCTACCCATAGCCCCTTGTTGATTCTTATTATCTGTTGAAAAATGAGAAGTTATTGCAGCTTCAATAAGTTCTACTTTATTCAATGAATAACCCCAGTTAAACTGTACTGGACCTGTAAATGTTTTAGTGTCACCTTCTATAGGCATAGTAGCACCAAACAATCTAACATCTATCAATTCTTTTAGTATATCTTCTTTGCTTAGTTTATCTTTACCTAAATCATTTTTTAACTTCTCTATTATTTTTTCTGGTTTTACTGACTTGTCTTCTAATTTTGTAACAAAAATTCTCTCTCCATTCATTTCAAAATAGTCTCTTATATATCTTTTAAGTCTTAAATCTGATACTAAATTTATGTCTCTTTCATAATCCATGCGAGGTCTATTTTCTTCATCAGGATCACCATTTGGATTAGTCATTTTAGCATCATATAAAAACAAAATTTCACTATTATTCATTATCTTCTCCCCCTTCTTTTAATATTGCTTTTGTCGTGCTATAAGAATATCCTGAAAGTATATAATATAAATTGTCATGTTTATTCAAACTCCAATTTTTAATATGTTTATCAAATAACTTTTTATGTGCAAAATATATTTTTTCATTATATTTTAATATTTTATTCTGTCTAAGTTTATCCACTATTTCTGATGAAAGTCTTTTCACTTTAGATAAATCCATACCATTGAAATTTAATTTGTTTAATATTGGCTTTTTGCCACTTCTCTCATTATATTGTTTATTACCAATCTTACCTACTAAATAACCAAGTAAAAACATAGCTGTTTCTTCTTCACTATATCTCATTTCTTCAATATATTTTTTTACATCTGATTCTATATCAAGTTTCTGTACTTCCATTCCTCTCCCCTCCTTTAAACATCCTATACTTTCTAAAAATTTTAAGAACATATTTGACTGAATCATAACTTCATGAATACTAGCAGGTTTAATAAAATAATTTTTATGATTATTAAAGTAGTGTATTTTTAACATATTCACTTGACTGTTAATTAACATATTTTTATTAATTTCTATCTGTTTAAAAATCGCATTGTATATATTCAATTGTTTTCTATATTCTACTGTTTTTTCTTTCCCTTTCTTATCTCTTTTCTTTCTAACTGGTATAAGATAATATACACTTTCCAATCCAAACGGTACTGTTAATTTTTCAGAAATTAAATTTTTAAATAATTGCCTTACATTAAAAGAATTATCAATTAACACCTTGAATCTTGATGGTGGCACATCTTTTATAAGTTTTTGGACTTTAAATGCTTGTGAACCTTTAGGAGCATTATAAAATAATATGTTTATTAAATAATAGTTGTCTTCTCCATTCAATTCAAAGGTATCTGATATTTCACTTTCAAAATTTACAATACTTTCTATATTTTTAGACATATTAAATGTATCTATAAGTTTACTTGCTATAAACTTCATATCATTAATATCCATGTTAGAATTGTATAAGAAATGTGGTATTAAATACACTTGAAAACTACCTAGATTAGTACTAAGATTATCCATTATAAACTGCTCACCTGTCATTAAATACAACATACAATTTTTACATAAAAGCATATTTTTGCTATAATTCGTTTTTGAAAAATTCGAAGGGAAATTTAAATTAGTAGTCGTGTAAAACTTTAACTTTAGTCTACTTGTATCTGATGACAAACCATCTCTACTTCCACATATTGAACAAGTTCCACTTTCTCCCTTTGCATAAGCTTTAAGTTTTTCTTCTACTATCCTTTTTTTGTAATTTAAATTATCGCTTATTGGTTTACCATTTATAGATAGAAAATATAAAGCTACTTCACTGGACTTTATGTCAAATTTTTCTTTTATATATTCGTTCACTTCTTTATCAACAGCTTTTATAAATTTCTTTATATCGCTTTTTTCATTTTTAAATATTTCTTCAAATATTTCTCTGTTCGATTTTAATTTCATCGATACTTTACTTAAATCTATTACATACCTATATCTTTCATTCTTTTTCTCTTGTTCCCCAGCATCAAAGAAAAATATTTCTAACAAAGGTTCTAATTCTTCACTTAGATTTTTAATTTTCATCCTAATTAAGTTAGGTATTGTTTGTGAAATCAAATAAAATGATTTATTCCCTGTTGTATACCATTGAGGCTTACTAGGTCCATCAGCTGTTCCTATCCAAAGTAACTCCTCAGCCGAAGATTTTCTCGCCTCTCCATATAATTTAATATCAATCTTTTCTTCTTTTGTATTAAAATCGATCTGAATTATATGTTTGGAATTCCCTTTCTTATCCTTAATATCAATATCTCTTTTAATAATGTTGGCTAAAAAATCTTTATTATTATAAACAGCTTTACCTATCTGCAATATCCCTTCTTGCATCTCATTCACCTCCTTACATTTATTATTTCAAAACATCCAAATCCTTGAGCGTTTTTACTGCCTAAGCCTGTATCATAGGCTAATTTAATCAATTCTTTAGAACCTTTCATTATAAACTCACCTATCCAGCCTTTAATGATAAATCCTCTATAATTAGCTGATATCATCTTTATTTTCTTATCATTAACTGGTGTTATTGAAAATTCGCATTCTGGTGCATCTTTTCCATAAAAAGATTTAAATTTTTTCTGCAAATTTTTGTATGCTAATTCAGAAAAAACTCCATCTCCGGGCTTGTAATAAATCGTTTTTTTCTTACCATGAATATCAACTGTACTGTATGTAACTACTGGAGACAGCATTTTTATTACAACCTCTTCTTCTATTTCACGATGTGAAAGTACCTCCATTTTTTCAAATTTTATTTGAGTTTTACCTAAAACGAGATTGTCACTTTTAATTATTGTACTAGCAAAATCATTAATAAAATCATCCAGTATTTATGAAACAATTAATTTAATAGGTGAAGTATAAGTTATATTATTAGACTGCTTGTCCATCTTAAATTGACCAAATATTCTTGAGAATGTAAATAATTTAAAACTTCTTTTTTCATATTTGTAGCCTTCATCATGTAAAAAACGTCTAAAAGCATTATCAGAAATATTTTTATAAATAAATCCTTGTACAATATGGTTGTAGTGTATTGGTAATACTAATTTGTCTTTAAATGAAAATTCTATACTTAGTCTCACCTTTATCCTCCTATAAAAAATTTTTCTATGTTTATATGTTCTATTTTTATCATTTATTTCCTTCAAAATTCTTAAAAAAATTAGCTGACAGCTAGCAGCCATCAGCTTATTCTTCAAAAAATACATCTAACTAATTCTTTCTTAGTTCCTCATAGGTAAGCTATAAACAAAATTGTTGGATGTGATCCTATCTCAAAAGGATACGAGTTTCAATTCCTTATAGGTACGCTAAAAACAAAGATTACTATTTTTACAAAAGATGGTGTATTTGAAATGTTTCAATTCCTTATAGGTACGCTAAAAACGTTTATTTTGGGAAAGAGCCTTCTAAAGTTGAAGTTATGTTTCAATTCCTTATAGGTACGCTAAAAACACATATACACAATAATACATTTAAAAGTTGTTTCTTTGTTTCAATTCCTTATAGGTACGCTAAAAACTTTCATCAATTGGTCCTGATTTATCAATCAATTTTTGTTTCAATTCCTTATAGGTACGCTAAAAACCAATTGCTTATATTGATATTACTATATTTAAAAAATTTTGTCAATTATTGATTTTTTGTGTTAATTCCTACTAATATGCTAGGGTTTCACCCTTCTATATATTAAAATTTACACATTTTTTGACAAAAAATAAAAAGTCGTCGATCCCCGGGGGTTTTTGCACTACTGGAGGTCGACGACTTTTTGATATACATTAATTAAATTTTATATCTTAAATATTTTCTGAAATTTTCATGTACAAATACCCTTTTTGTTACTACTTTATTATCTACTTTTGTTTCTTCTACTTTTCTTGCAGTAGTTGCATAAATTGGTATCCTGTTATATTTAAAACAAAAATCTACTATATAAAATGTTGCTCCAAAATCGCCTTGTACTAGAACATAGTCTTCCTCGTAAGACTCTTTTAATACCCAATCTCTAATGAGATTTAATTTATCTACAGGTAATTCCCCTTTAGGATTTAAATTAGACCATATCTCTTTTAATGTATCTGGTAAAGTCTTAATAGTACCTACATCTAGTTTAGATTTAGCCTCTTCTATTTGAAAATCCGAAAGTTCATGAGATAGTATTACTAATAAATTCAAAATCTCCACCTCTTATAAATCTATTATTGTTTTAAATAATCTTTTAACATTGCAAATTTATTATTAAAAGGTGAATAATCATTTTTATACTTTTTTCTTTTACTACTTTTATTATTTGAACTTCTTGATTGTTGAATATTAGTACCTTTAGATTTTTTTGTGTTTTTTACCAATCTTCTTGTCCACGCTAATACATAATGGATTTCTTTCAACCTTAAATTTTTAAACTGTTTATTATTAATAACAAATTTATCTTCCAATTTTTCTATTTGCAAAAAATCTTCAACAAACATCTTAAAGGATTTATTTAAAGTTCCTCCACCACCTATTATTTTACGTAAATTTGTATCCTTTATATTGTATATTATTTCAAGAAAGTTTTGCATCTGCTCATTTTCATCTTCATATCTTTCTCTTGATATTTCTAACATATCAATTATTAAACTAATAAAACCACCTGAACCATGTTCATTAATATATTTAGCAGCACTTTCAGCACAAATCAATAAATCGTTTTTAGAAACTCCCACCCCTACACCTCCTACTTTAAAAGTTACTTATTCTTTATATTTCAAGATTTCTATAAGTTTTTCAATGTTTCTCTTTATGTCTTTTTTATCCATATTTTTATATTCTATTGCTTTCTTCACCCATTTATCTTCTGCCAAAACTTTAATGCTTCCTAAATTATAAGACTTACCAAAACCTATTTTAGGATTTATATCTCCACTTAACCCTAAAGAAAAACATAAAAGTTGAACTTGTTCTTCCGTAAGATTTTTATACAAAATCTTTCCAACAAATTCAGCATCTTTCATTACAATTTCATGATATATACCATCTTGTATTGGTTGAATATTTAACCCATGTTTATAAAACTTATGCCCTTTATATTTACCGTTTTCATCTAAATAATAAGGGCTATCAGAATTAGGACTATATGATGGTGGAAAGGGCTTTATATCTATATTCCCAGACTTCATTACAAAATCACTTATTTGTATTTTGCTTTTAAAACCCATACTACCAAACATATCACAAATAATACATCTCTTATCTTTGCTATGCCTCTTTTCTACTAATTTTCTCCTATCCAACTTCGAAGAAGGTGAAAGGCAACTATAAGATATAGCTTCTGCAATACTTCTTACACACCCTTTAAAACTCGTGCCTGGTATAATTACTCTTCCGTTCACTCTAATAAATGTTTTGTATATAGTCTTATTATCTATAACATTATATCTACCAGAAAAAATATGTATTGGAGTTAAAGTTTTTATTCTTAATTGTATTTCTCCTTTTAATTCTCCTCTTTCTTTATATTCTTCACATTTTAAAAACGGAACAAAATCATATGGCTTGTTCATTGCTAATATCACGTCCTTCATCACCATAATCAACATTTTTAAATAAATCTGCTATACGTTCTAATCCTTCTATTTTTTTGTAAATATATAATCCATCCTCCTGATAATCCTCATTTTTCTTTGACTTATCATAATATCTAACAAGTAAATTGACATTATCAGCCTTCATGACCCCAAATCCCTTTGAAGTAAGTCCTCCAAATGTAACAAGACCATCATTTATATCCTCAAATATATCAATTATTAATTTTATATGCCATTTATAAAAGTTTTTAAATTTAATATTAGCTTTAAATTTACAATACTCCACATATTCAAAATCAAATAAAGCTCCTCTTTTACTTGCTCCTGTAATCCTGTCTATTGCTACAGCACTTCTCTTCCCTATTCTAAAACTACTAATAGGATAAGCATCACTAAATTGAACTCTACTTTTTAAAGCTGTTGACCCAAATATTTTGCATGCTAGACAGCTTTCTTCATATCTTTCCTGTCCATTCAATCTTTTTTCTAGTTCTTTTTCTTTTTCTCTAATTTTCGAACCACAATTATCTCCATTAAATAAATTACAAGTACTTGTTAATTTTTCTTCTGCTCTACTTCTGAAAACCCCTTTAAGGCTTGTCCCAGGTATAACAGGAACACGCTTTCCATCTTTATAAAATGCTAAATATGTATTTTCAGCTGAAGTTGGATTTAATTGGTCTTCTTCACTAGATTTAATAAATAAAGGACTTACAGTTTCTAGCTCAAATTCAATAATAGCTTCATTATATAATTTACTAAACATAATCCCACCTCATTTTTTCATTTAGTCCATCTGTAATATAATCTTTTAATGTATTTTTAGTTATTTTATAAACTTCAAAATCAACAAGTTTAATATTCCCAAGTCCAATGCTAGTTTTCCCACCTACTTTTAATTCTCCACTTTTCAATATATTTATAATATACTTTAACAATTCTTCATGCTCATCATCTAAATTATCTACACTCATATAAAACTCAAATTCTGTTCCTGCTGCGACTTGTTCGAACTCATACTTTCTTCCATCTAATGCTGTTCCTGTTTCTCTATCAATACATATACCATCTCTTCTCTCTACATAAGCCATATCTTGCTTTAGCTTACAATCTCTTATTTTAAGCTTAGAAGCAAAATAACTTGATCCAAATACTTTACATACATCGCACATCTTATCATATATCCTCTTTGCAATTTCATAATCTTTATTATCTATGTCTTCATTTTTATTAATATCTTCTTTTATCTCTTTCATGAATTTATCACTTATACACGGCTCATTAACAATCAAACAAGCTTTGTATTTTGAATCTATACCACTTTTTAGCAGTACTTCTATATAACTTCTTAAAACACCTTTTAATGAACTGCCCGGTATATACGGTTTACCATTTTCATCCCTTATTACTGTACTATCTACTTGAAGTGGGTCAAAGCTATTTTCTCCTGTACCTATATGTATTGGTGTCAAAGCTTTTATGCTGCCTTTGATTATATATCTATTATCAAATTTATCAAAAAACATATATCGCCCCACCTTTCTATTTGTCTCCTATTATTCTTTTTTTCCAATATAGAAAACCAAAAAATTTACTTATTTGTTTAAGAGCTTCTTTATCATTTTTATTACAATCTTCATAAATCTTATCTAAATAATCTATAATAACTTCACCAAATTTCTTTCCATTTTTATATTTCTCTTTATCCTTATAAATTGCATCCCAACCATTTCCCTTACTTGTTTTATATTCGATGAAAAGTCTAAATTCTCTATAACAATCCGTATTTAAAGCCATCACTGCAAGACCTCTTATATTAGTACTTCCTATAACTGCTTTAACTTTCTTTGCATTTCTGCCTTGACCATAATTGCCGTTCCAAAAATCTCTATTATTACCTATTTCATCTACATAACTAAGTAATATTTCTTTTGAAATGCTCATTCCTTCACACCTCCAAAGTAAAATATAAAGTCTCCAAAACCATTTTCATTCTCTTCGCCTAATCCATTTAATTTAGAAAAATATTCATAAATCTCTTCAAATGTCTTTGTTGTTCTAAATAAAATTACGCTGCCCTTTTCTATCATATGTACTGCATCTTCACGCTTGTCATCTTCTACTTTGGATGTATCATAGCCTCTAAAATTAAATATTTCTGCATATACCTTATAAATATCAAAACTTTCATCTATATTTAATGCTTTTTCCCACAAACTTTTGTACTCATCAGTAGTTAAATATCTAAACTGTGTTTGGTTAAACTTTACTTTTGCATCTGAAACTAATTTTATTGCAAAATAATTATACTTATTGTCTACATCTTTATTAAAACCTTTATACTTTTTATCAAATTGCTTTAATTTACCTAATATGTCTACTTTTTTATTGTTTTTATCCTTCTCTAATTTTAAAATACATTTACCATATCCTACTGATAAATACTTACCAACTCTTAATTCCTTTATCAGTGATAATTCTTGTTCATCTAACCCCTCTATACATCCTTCAAAAACATTTCTACCTTTAGAAGTTTCTAAAACAGCAACTATAGAATACAATTTGCCATCTTTAGAAGTTTGAGTATATCTATTTATCTCTGTTCTTGTTAAAACTATCTTCTTTACATCATAAATTTCATTATTTTTAATATATCCTGTTATATGCTCTACTCTACCATAACCTTTTTTACATTTAGGACATTCCTTATCTTGAATCAAACAATCTATAAAACCATGTTTTTCATCATTTTTACATATCATCGCAGTAAGCGGTATTATTTCAATGCCTTCAGGATAGAAGTATGAAAATTTTATTTTACTAAACTTTTGGCATATACTTTTCAACTTACATTCTTTACAACCTTCTTTATCTCTATAATAAACCCAATTTTTATACTCTTTACCGTCTACTACTACAGTTTCATCATCACGAAATTCGCTACAATTATTTAATATATATCTAGCAAATGCAGCTCTAATTACATTTCCCTGTATATAATTCAAACTCTCTATATAATTTGTAACTAATTTCCTTCCACCTACTATAAGAGGTGATTGAAATTCAAGTTTTACTTTCAAGACTATTTCACCTCCTGAATTTCCACTTCTACATGTCCACTGCCCCTACTTTTTCCATTTCCTATTGCATCTATCATTTTAACTGCTATTTCTAATTGATCTTTATATTTAATGGTATCTTCATCAAAATACACTAACATTTCACCTGTAAATACTCTGTTACATACTACTTCTTCACTATACAAAGCATTTTCTTTGTTAGTCCTCCTAAATCTATCAATGGAATTTCCGAATTTAATTTTTATTTCTCCTTCTTCTTCTGTATGAAAGTCATCAATAAATACTCTTGATGGATAATAACCTTCCTTCCCAAATATTTTACACATAGGACAATTACAATCTTTATCGTTGTGCTTTAAATCTGTTATCATATAGAAATTATTTTTTATTTTACCTTTTATTGTACTTGCCGGAATGTATGGTTTACCTCTGTATTTAATAGTGTATTTATTTATAAATCCACTATTATATTCTGCAGATGAAATATTAAAAGGGGTTATTACCTTAATTTTTATATTGTATTTAACTTGGTTCACTTTCTACACCCCCTGTGTAGTTCATTAAAAGTGCTATATCATCCCAAGGTGAAATGAAAATCTTTTCACCAGTTCTATAATCTTTAAGCTTAATCAATCCTGAAAAGTACCCATCCTCTATATCAAATATTTGACTTACATACTCTGTATATTTTGGTGAATTTCTGGCTTGCTGATATAAATAGAAAAGTTGAAACTCATTAATACTATCCATATTATTAGCTGCATATTTTAATTTGTAAATCTGATTTTTCTTTATATCTTTATCTTTTTTCATTTTATTTACTATTTCTAGCACTTTAAATAATCTACTGCAAGTCATAGGAAATAGGCTTGTCCTCTTGTCCCCTAAACTAAAATAACTACTTCCTTCAATAACAACAACATCTACCGTCCCTTCATTCTTACCAGTTTTTCTAGCATATTTTTTCGCATTTTTCAAACTTTGCAAACTTATATCGAACATATTTTGTAATGGAGTATTATATTTAGCTATACATATTCCGGCTGATATTGTTAATTTATAGTTTGAAGCTTTATCGAATTTTTCTATTATTTTAGCAATTAATGCAAGACTTACATCTGCCGGAACAATTAAGAAAACTTCATCGCCGCCAAGAGCAATAGCTTCAAACTTTGCATCTTCGCCCATTATTTCATATATAGACTCATATACACTTTTCTTTGTATTTTCATCAAGTTTTCTACTAAAATACATATGTGCAAATGGAGTTTTAATATTCTTTACTACATTTCCCATATTATTCCCATCTGCATATATAACAGCTACATACCCTCTTGTATCAGAAATATCATTAATACTATTAATCTTATATCTGTTTTTCATATTGTAGTCAGGCTTAAACTTAGCTTTAATATATTTGCAAAACTCATCATAAAATCTTTCTTTATCTTTTCCTACTGTATTTTTTCTCAAACAGGAAGGACATACCGGTATTTCACCTTCTGGAGTATATGCCTTATATTTCGCATCTCTAACACTACAAAGTTTGCAAACTTTTTTATCACTTATTTTTTCATATTTAAAGTAAATTTCCTTACCTTCTATTTTTATTTTCTCTAAATTATTATCTGGATTAATTTCATATATTTTTATTTTCTTTCTCTCTTCTAACTTTTCATTCAATTTCCTCATTATATCACTGTATCTTACTAAATCATTTAATTTACAAGTAATATGTTCAAATGCAACTTTAGCTGTTAAAGAAACTTTCGAATATAATTCTTCTAACTCTTTACAAACTTTTTGCCCTTCTCCCTTTGGAACAATTAATAGCACATTACCTCCACCACAATATATTGAACACTCTTTAACATATTTTTCTTCTAAATAATTTATTGTAGCTTCGATATTTAGATAATCTAAGATAGTGCTTGCTCCTCTTATATCTTTAATTTTGTTATTTTCGAGAAAATATTTTTTAATCTTATATATAGAACCTTTTACAATATCTATCTCTAAGTCTTTAAATAAATCTGTTTCTTCCTTTGCTGCTACAGAATATAAAAACTCTTTCTTCTCATCCCATTGCTCTTTAAAAAATTCTGCATAATATTCATTTCTGTCAAACTTCTGTTTATTTTCATCAACTAAATAACTAATCAAAACGTAAAAAGAAGCTACATCTTTTATTGACGGCATATTCTTGCTTTCTAAATTTTTTTTGAAATAATATGGAATGTTTTTATAATCATCTAAAATACAGTCTATTTTATTACTTTTTGAAATTTCCTGTTTTATTTTCAAAAGCTGTTTTTCAAAATCAGCAAAAGGAATTGGTTCTGGGCTAAAACCTATTAAATATTCATCATTATCATTGAACATCCTATTCCTCCTTTACCACATATTCACCAAAACCTAATAAAATATTGCTTCCAATAAGCATTTTTTCACATGCTAGAAGATAATCTATATATTCAATTGCATTATCTTGAAATTCTATACTCCCTTTAAATCCAATAATAAATTTATATGTATTTTGTTTTTTAATAAAATACTTTCTTTTAATTAAATTAAAATGAAAACTTTTTACATATGTATTTTGTTTTATTAATTTAAATTTTTCTGTATCTAAATCTTCCAATATATTTAATGTTCGCAATCTAATTTCTATAGCTTGAAATATATTATCCATATTCAAATCGATATAATTATTTTTTTCTTCAATTTTTATATAAGGAGTAATAAATTCTATTTTCTTTACTTTTTTAATACTTCTCTTTCTCATATCAATATAGCTATTAAGTCTATTTTTATTAATATTCTCTTCATATAAATATCCGTCCTTATATATTGGTTGACCTTTTTGATTATATATGCCTTCTAGTAAGTACTTTGATTTGTTGCTACCTATACCTATATCTCCCAATCTGTCAAATATATATATAAACTGGCTTAAAAAATCCATAGCTTGTCCAATTAATACAATATTAAATTTGAGAATACTGTCTTTTTTAAAATTGGTCTTTCTATCTGAACATTTTATTAAAAAAAGAGGTTGGATTTTTTCACTTTGAAGCACCAAAGGCTTTTGAGCATCAAAATTATTGCTCAATAATACTTGAATGCTGCAAATATTCTTAGATTGGCATTTTCCGCAGTCTTTATTGTTAAAGCAATATAGATTTAACATTTCATTTAAAAAAGCACCTACAAGCATAGAATTCTTATATTGGGGTAGTTTAGAATCGTCTAATAATTTTAACTGAAAATTAAGTTCGCAATACTCTGTATCTAACAAATAAATCACTCCATCATTAGTAAGCATATTCTAACTTAAGTTTTATCGTCTATCGGATGCTTTTTTACATATTCCTCAAATTCTTTATAGATATTTTTTATCTCTCTATGTAAATCGCTGCACTTTGTTGCAGTATCACCACTATATCCAAAATGATTAATGTCATTTCTTAATTTACTTAATCTATCAGCTATTTTACCTAATTCATCTTCTATATTATTTACAATGTACTCAACTTTCTTTTTAACTTCTTCTTTGCTAAACTTATCTGTATCTTCAATTTTCCAACTGTTTTTCTCTTTTTTTGCACCTTTTATAATTAAAGCTGTTTTTGCTATATTTTCTCTTTCTTTCGCATTTGTTTCATCTAATCCGAATTTCATACAAATATAAGTCTTTAATGTTTCTTCTAATGCAGTATAAGCCTGTTGAGTTAAGTTGTTTTTTATACTCCATTTCACTACTGCCATGCCTGTAGAAAAATTGTTAGCATTTTCAAAATTTTGAGTTTCTCTTTCTATTTTTTTAAACAAAGGTACAATTGGTTTAAGAACATGGTTTTCTTCTCTGACTACTTCATCAAGTTTTTGTTTCATCAAATTATAAGCATATTGAACAGATCTCTCATCTGCCCCTTTAACATTATCAATATACTTTCCTCTACATGTATATATACAATTTGTAAAATTTTCTAATCTTTTAATAAAACTATTAATCGAAATAGCCAGTTTGTCTCTCTTTGATAACTGTTCCTTCAGAACTGTTTTTGATATTTCTCTCAAATGCCCACTATTTCCATATTTAAGAAATGTATTAACTGCTTGAGTCCATTCTAAGAGTTCATCAAAAGCTGTTAAATTGAATATCGGTGCTTTTTCTTCCCCTTCTTCTAGAACTCTAGCTTCATATGCACCATAATATATTCCTTTTAATTTAATGTTTTTTAAGACCTTCGCATAATTAAGTATTACTAATGCCAACATAGGTAATGACCTAAAGCTATGCGTTATATCGAATATAATTTCATCACTTTCATCTATTTCATTCAAAACTTTATCAAATATTTCCCAAATTTCTTTTTCATTCTTTCCTTCAGGTACATTAACAGGTTTAATAATATCTTTAATTTTTATATCATATTTTTCAAAATATTTCTCAAATCTTTCTTTAAGCCTTCTATTAGGGTTCTCTTCATTATTCCAATTACTTTTTTCTGCTTCTTTAGTTAAAAAAACTATTACTTTATCCTCTTCATTCCAATCTTTACACAAAATTTTAACTAATGCTTCTTGGATAAATTTAGTTTTTACCTCCTCTTTAATATCATCTCTTTGAAATACATAACAGCATTCTTTATAATCATTTTTACCTAAGAAACTTAAAAACTTTCTTGCCAAACTACCACCTTCCTTTATCAATATTTTCTAAATATCGATTTATATCTTAAAAAATCATCCCACCTCCTATTACAAAATTATTTCATCAAAGGTTCTAAATTTTAGCTCATTTTCTATAATGTAAATTAGCTTATCTTTAGGCATATCAAACGCTTGAGAAATATACTCTAAAACGGCTGCTTCAAAATCTTCTTTGGGAGCATTTATAGTTTTAAAACCGTGAATCAAATTTAAATTATTTCTAATAATTCTTAATTCGTGAAGCTTCCTCTTTAAATTTTCATTAGAAACACATCTTATTTTTTCCTCTAATCTCGTACTTTGTCCTCTTGAGTACATAACACCAGATATCTCCAATGCACTTACAAGTCTTAATATATAACTTTGATAATCGATATCTTTATATCTTAAAGCACTTATATATCTGTCTAAAGCAAAATAAACAGATAATTTATCTTCTTTAAATTCTTTATATAAATCATTTGCTAACTCAATACTGAATTTTTCACTTCTATAGCCTAATTTAAATAGATTTTCTTCTATTTTTTCTACTCTTTTTTGAGAATTTTTTAATATATTGAGTCCTTTAATTTCCTCTGTATTTAAATATTTGTAATTAACTTCACATTCCTTATAATTAAAATCATTTCTTGACTCATATAGACTTGAAAAATAATATAGCTTCTCTATTTCTTGCAATTGTTTGTCCAATTTATAGTTCGGAAACTTCTTTGAGACAAATCTTAACCTATTTCTAATTTCTTTTGAAAATTTTCTAGCAGCTCTATATTGATAGGAATTAAATAGCCTTTTTAGTATTTTTCTCTCTATCGCACTAAATATATAATTAGGATTTAATAAGATTGTTATAAATTCTGAACCATAAACAGGAGTATCGTCCGAATATTCGGTAAAATCCATATATAAGATGTCTATATTATTTTTTTCTTCATGAAGTGAAGCGCCAAAAAAACCAGCTGCTATAGTGGGCTTTTTACCCCCTGTAATATCAATTGCTATTTTTTTATTTTTATATCTATTTATAACTTTCTCGATTTCATTATATATTTCAGCTGTATCTGTAGAGCCTAACACTTTTTCATGTTCTATGTCAAAATTTAAATTAAATCCTTTTTTAAATACCTCAAATACTTCTTTAAACATCTCACTTTTTTTGGTATAAAAAAATATAGCCTTTTCATTTGGATTAGTAACTTTCAAACTAAAAAGTAAAGGATAAATAGATAATCCAACTGTATATATTGCTATATCATAATTTCTATTTAAAACTTCCTTTATCTGCTTTTTATTTTCAAATGTTTTTAAATAAGCCATGAAATCTTTATCTTTAGTTTCAATAAGTTTTATTATCTCTTCGGGCTTGTTTCGTACATCACCTAACTTTTTTCTATCGAAATCCATATTTCACCCTCATTTCTTTTAATTTGCATTTTTATTGACAATAATATTTTTTCAACAAAAAAATAAAAAAACCTGCATCAAAAAAACACTAATTTTGTCGAATGCAGGATTTTATAACGTTATTACAAATGTTATGCTATTTCTTCATATATTAGCTCTAGTATCCCATCTAGGATATAATTGCCATTATCTATTTCTTTATATTTATTAGTCATAAGTTGCCTCCTATCTGGCTAATTCGGCCATTTTTATTATTTCTCCAATAGCCTTACCTTTCTTTTTCTCATTTCTAAGAATGAAACTAGTTTCTTGCTTGGATTAAGTTTATGAATATTTTTTATATCTTGGGGTAAATCCATTTCAATCCCTCATAGGTAAGCTATAAACTAAAAATAAAATTAAAAATAATAACTGTTACGCAGCCAATTATTTCAACCTTAAAAAGCCAAAATATTTCCACCTAAAAATAGAATAAAAACTACAAAAAACAGCAGATTAAATAATCTGAACATTGATAATTGAACAAAAAAGTCACAATATTTCATTCTTAAAAAGAAAAAAGAGGGCTCAATTTTTAAGCCCCCAAGATTAAATACTTTTAAGCAGTAATATTAAGTTCAGTTTGAGCCTGAAATACGATTTCATTGTCGATAGACTTAAGTTTCAGATTTGCATCTGATATAAGACACATTCTTGCTAGTGAATTTAATGTTTTTAAGCATCCATTGGTACTGGAATATAAAAGCTCAAAAGCACTATCTGTAAATATAGGTTCATGACAACCAGCAATCTTAAGTCTAGATAATATATATTCTTTAGTTTCATCTTTTGTAAGTCCCTTTAAATAATAATTTACAACAATGCGTTGTCTTAAAGCTTCATGAGGCTGTCTGCTAATCTATGTAATGAAAGGGGTTTGACCAGACAAGATTAAAATAGCATAGTCTTTTGAATCCATTTCAAAGTTAAAGATGATTCTTAAATCATCTAATACTGAGTTTTTAAGGAACTAAGCTTCATCTACGGTAATAACAGGAGTAATATTTTTGCTGTGATGATATGAATAGATAGATTCTTGAATTTGTTTAAACATCTCCATCTTTTTATGGGATGGATTAATACCCAAACCATTACATAAAGCCCTGTAAAAATCCATAACTGTTAAGGTGGATATAGGAATATATACACACTTAAATAAATTTGGATTTAAAGAATTAACAAAATATCTAAGCAGATATGATTTTCCTACACCAGGTTCATCAGTAATAAGACCAAAACCCTTAGTATTTTTCAAAAATTCTAGTCTATTTAGAGCTTGAGTAAAATCATTAGACTTAAAATGATGCTTAATTTCCATATTCTTAGGAAAAGAATCCATAGATAAACCATAAAAAGATTTAAACATACCTCCCGAAATAGTTTAATTAGCAGAGAAAGAAGAAAAATTAACAGGTTTAATATTTTGATTTCTTCGGATTTTAGAATTATCAATTTTCTTTACAGGATAAATAGTATCTAAAAGATTACCATCATCAGAAAAAATATATGCCTTATCCATAGAAGAAGGATCATAGCGTATATTAATTTTTTGTCCTACATACTCTAAAGGAGTTTCAAAGAGAATATTTTGAATAGACACAGTAGAATCATTTTTCACCTTACGAATAACCCTGTAAAGAAAAATATAATCAAGTTCCTGCTTGCAAGAGATAAACTTAATTCTATCTAAATGCTTAATAAACTTATCAATAGGTTTTTCATTAATAACAGAATGAATCTTTTGGTTGTAATCATTCTCAATATACTTAATAAGTGAAGCATTAAGTTCCTTAAGAGAAGAAAACTTAGACCAAGGAATAACATTCATCCACTGATCATGAAGGGTTCTAAACTATCTTTCGATTTTCCCCTTAGATTCAGGGCTATAGGGACGTGTGTAGCAAAGAATAGTGCCTAAAGAAGCGCAGATAAACTGCATCTGTTGACTCTTGTAAACTTTGCCATTGTCAATAAAAAGCTTTTTAGTGATACCCCTTTTGGCTACGCCATTTTTAAAAACAGACAAAAAAGATAGAAAATTATCAGACAAAAAAGCTTCACAGTGAACGATAAGTCTGCTAGCATCATCGATAATAGCAATAATATATGTTTTATGTTTTCTACCATTTATCGTAAGATATGGGCCTACAGAAATATCTGACTGCCAACATTCATTGGGGAATTCAAACTCAAAAGCTCTACGGTCCGTAGGACAAAGATTTTTAGAAGAAATATTACATTTAGAAATAAATCTTTGAATAGTCGATAAAAAAATTTGGTCATAAGCAACATATCCTTTAGCAACTAGTTCTTGATAAATAGATTTAGCAGAGCGTTTAGGAGAACTTAACTTACATGAAACAATAAAGTCCTTAGCTTCATCAGGTATTTTTCTAAGTCTACCTTTATCAGACCTAATTTTTGGATATAGACCATCAATACCATATTTTCGATAATTACGAAACCAGTCTTTTTTAAGGTAGCAGGAGTGTACTCTTTTTTCATACCTTGCGGAGTATCGTATTCTTTAGCACATACTTCCTCGAGATACTCCTTAGCAGTTTTTTGAGAAAACATATCAGTAATAATTGGTGCAATCAGAGAAGATCTAAAAAGTGCAATCTTCTGCCTTGAATTTTCATCCATACAAAAACCTCCTTTTCTTCAATTTAATATTAATTATTTGTAGTATAAGAGGTTTTCAGCCTTAAAAAGTTATGTGGGATGAAAAATTGAGCTAAAAACAAAAGTATTAGTAAAAATAAAAGCCTAAAATAAAGTGAATAAAACAGAAAAAAACAAAAAAATTCTTAAAATATAAGCAAAAAACTAAAAAAGGACACACTTCACCCATAAAATCAGATAAATATCAAGTTTTAGCAAAGAAATATCTAGGCATATTATCAAAATATAAGAAATTAAAATCACTTTCTTTTTCGATAAAAAGCTTAATTTTTTTTACAACAGATTCAATAGAAGGATTGTTCATGTTATAATATAAGTCATTAAAATTAACAAAAAAAGAATTAGTAATGGAATTTACACTATTCATACACTTCTTGTAAAAACGAATATTTGAAATGCTAAACGAAGTTTTAGGATTTAACTGTTTAAATATACTTACAATCTTAAGATAAGAGTGTTTTTTAATATAGATATAATAAAGACATAAAAAAATAAAATCAAAAGAATATTGATAATATGGGATTAAGAAACTAGGCAAAAGAGAATAAGTTTTATTACAAGAAGGATATTTTACCCTAAGAATGAAGATTTGATATGCAGTATATTGAGTAATAACATTGCGAGAATAAAAACCATGACGATGCAATTTACCAATATAACCACAGTTTTTACATCCATATTGAGTAGGAAATATATTTGCTTTCCCTAATTTTTCGTATTCAGTTATACTTTTTAGAAATCTGGTTATACTTATCATATAACAGAATACCTTTCTATATGGATTTAGGGAAAGCTTAGTGATATGGGCTTTCCCTTTATCTTATTATTGACAATTTTTTAGTTTTTTTCATTAAGTCAGATTAAATAATCTTACATTTTTTTAGTCAGATTATTTAATCTGACTAATGCTTATAAAATGAAATAATTTGATGTTTTTGGGATGTTTTAGAGTGAAATAGAGTGCTGCTTAACACTTTCAATAACTTCTTTAATATATCTTTCCTCAAATTTTCAAATTCAGATTTTTTACTAGCCGGCGCCAGAAGGTAAAAATTACCTCCACCATTGTATATAATATTACAATTGGATAATTTAAGTTGTCTAATAATATACTTAACAATAATATCTGAGAGTAAAGAAATATATACCGAATGCCCCTTTAAACTCTTAGAAGCTCCTTTACTTGATACATTAAAAATAAAATCTTGTATACCAGACATGTCTCCTTTAATAAACATAAAATTATTATCATTTACTAAACACACATTTATAGCAGCAGTTAATTTAGCAATATCAAATACAGAAATATCGCAATCTCCATTATTTAATACTGGCAGGTTATAAAAATATTTAAGAATTATATAATAAATTTGATCTAACTGGTTTACTTGCTTAATCTCTTCAATAAAATACTCAAAATAGTTTATAAGTTCTTCTTTACTATGTATCGATTTCTCACAAGGATATAGTTCTGATATATTACATTGAAGTAGATTTAATTTTAAAAATTTAACTTTTTCTGGCGAATTCCCAAGCAATTCATTAAAAATAGATTTTAAACTAAATACATTTTCACCACTACCTGTACTTCTTTGCTGTTTAAAAGCCAATTCAAACGCTTTTTTACATAATTCTTCATTAAATAGTTCATTTTCTTTCAATTGACTGAGCTTAACGGCTTGTGTAAATTGTTGGCTCAATTTCTCATTTATAACTCTTAAGTATGAATCAACTATAAATAGCATACTTATTATAGAGAGCTTTTCAGCATTCAACTTATTCACTTCCCTATCTGTAATTTGCATTTTTTATAATCCATAGGAAATTATAATAAAATCCCATATTTTAAAAAATTAATGTTGATTTTATTGAAACTTTATCTGGCATGTTTACATGCCAGAGTCGTTATAGACTACTTTAAATTGTGGATAAATTCAAATATAATTTCCGTTTATGAATTTCAACAAAATCTATCTTAATTTATTTAAATCGAAGATTTTGTTCTAATAAAAATAAAATCTATAAATTTAAAAATAACTTATTTTTATATGCGTTATAAAACGTTTTGTTTCAATTTATTTATCACCCCCATTAAAATCATTGTTTATATTTTAAGAATAACAAATATATCTTAAATATTTTGTCGTATTTTGTCTTTTTTAATTTATTTTTTACATTATTAACTTATTAGATTAAAAATATTTGAAAAATCAAAAAAATAATAAAAGATATTTAAATTTTAAACAAGTATAATAAAAAGATAATTTCCAAAAATTAGAATAATTATGCCAAATCTATTTTAATCCCATGCTAATACGATTAAAACAAGGAACAGGTAAACTATCTCCCAAAGTTTTCGTTTTTTCCTGCATTGATAACATCCATACCAATTATAGAGTCTAAATCCAAGGTTAATTCTTTGTACTCTTTTCCTTCAGAAGAATATGTATTACTCAAAACTATTTTTTGCATAATTCCACTTCTTCCCATGATATAATTTAATTGTAATTTAAATATTGGTAGGTGATTATTTATGTTTGATAACATTTTATATTACTTAGTAAAGATATTTTTATGGGGGTTAACCTTATCTTTATCAATCATACCTGGAATAATTGCTGGCTACATTGGTGAAGTTCTATTAGGGAAAATAGGATATTGGCTAGGTTTTATCCTTGGTGTTTTAGTTTTTCTTGTATACATGGGACCTCTTTTAACTTTTAATGATGATAAGCCATCAAAAAAAGAATACTACCTATAAAACCGTGGTTCTTCCTTATTCTCTTTCCTTACTGGTATTTGGCTAGGACGTAAATTTTTCGGTAAAGATGATTAAAATTAAAGACCCGCATATATAAATAAAAATAGCGGGTCTTTAAAATTTTAAGCAAGACCAAGAACTTGCCTGATATCTTTTAAATAATCTTTTCCATTTATCTTACAAATGTAATTGTACTTATCAATCTCTAATATTTCATTGCCATCTAATGATATCTTAATATAAGTTACTTCAAACTCATTTGATGCATCAGATGTCGCACTTACATCTAGTTTGTCGAGTTCTGTTTTTTTAGGTATACATCTAACTGCAACTTTAAGAGGAAATACTTTATATTATTCTGTTCATGCATTATATACCTGAATAGCATCCCTCAAGTCAAAATTGTGAGATTTCTGTTGTATTTCGTTGTACTAGATGTACTGTTGACTTCGTAACCGTACACCAGTTCAGTTTTAGAGTAGTGCTGACAAAAATTCCAATTCCATACTGGTACGATTAAAACTATGTTAAGTAATATGTGTGATGTAGCAGATGAAAAATTTCAATTCCATACTGGTACGATTAAAACATCCATATTTACAGTTTAAAAAAGATGTATATTTAAAATTTCAATTCCATACTGGTACGATTAAAACCATAAAAACTATCAGATTTATGATAGTTGACGAAAACATTTCAATTCCATACTGGTACGATTAAAACCCATACAAAGAAAGCGTAGAATACATCACACTACCAGAATTTCAATTCCATACTGGTACGATTAAAACTTCATTTAATTCTAGTAGATACCATTCAGTTCCATTATTTCAATTCCATACTGGTACGATTAAAACCCCATTAAAAATCGCTAAAAATAAAGACTTACCATAATTAACCTTTCAATTTTATAAATATTATAACATGAAGTTATGCGAGTTTGAAGTACTTTTTTATTTGTCGACCCTCAGGTGTTTTTGCATCACCGAGGGTCGACAAACTATTTTTTCTCCATTATATAACCCATTCCTATACTATTATTTTCTCCTATTCCACAATCAACAGCAACCTTCTTAATATCATCTGAGCACCTCATCACAAAAGGAGCAATATAACCTTTTATCGATATGCCTTTGAAATTAATTAGATGTCCTCTTCTGTTATTTTTTATATATTCCTCATTAAACTTTATATCAATACTCATATTATCAGGTAATTTACCATAGACTAAAAAATATTTCTTTATTAAATTATTCTTGATATTTTCAATAAATTTATCTTCTGTTATATGTACTGTTCTTGACCTAATTCCCCCATTTCTTTCTTCACCGGTTGTTACAACGATTGGTGATAATGTAATAAACTTAGTTTCATGATTAAATTTAACACTATCTTTTAGATAAATATTGTTAATCTGAAATTCTTCCTTTCCTATTTTCATGCTCCCTCTTTTAATAAGTGAATTCCCTAAACTATTAATAAACTCTTTTATCGGAGAATTTACATACAATCTTGTAATTCCTTTTTCTATAATCATATTACTACCATCTATAGTAAACTTTTGTGGCATAAGCCTTGAATATACAAATAATTTAAATCTTTTGTTACCTATTTTATATCCTTCATTGTGAAGCATTTCAGAAAAATCCTTATTATGTTCAGATATAAGATTATAAATTGCTGATGTAATATAATAGTTATAATTAAAATTGATTTTTTTGGTTTTATTAATAATAAATTCTATTTCTAACCTCATGAATAACCCCCATATTTACATTATTAAATAAAATTATCTGTTGAATTTTTTTCTACACCCATTATTTCTTTTTTAATCCATTTATCACTTCTAGCAATAAAAAATATTATAGAATCTTCTTCTTGATCAGTAAGACTTTTTAATTCGTTTCTCTCCTATATACCACATAAACACGTAAATGACAATGTCCCAGACTGTTAAAAATAGTTAATTTTAATTCCTTATAGGTAGTCTATAAACAGGCAGCAAAAGAAAAGGCAACCTGTTATCATTGCAGGTTTCAATTCCTTATAGGTACACTATAAACTCTTAAAAGTTGCAAAAGAGGAGAAGGTTTATTAATCTGGTTTCAATTCCTCATAAGTACACTATAAACATGTCCAAAATCAGCACCTATTGCGGTATCAAAAACTGATGTTTCAATTCCTCATAGATAGTCTATAAACTTGTGGCAGAAAAAAAAGAAACGGTTTTACATTATGCTAGTTTCAATTCCTCATAGGTACACTATAAACTTTCAAGTAGAATCACAAGGAATGAAAGATTTATTAGGTTTCAATTCCTCATAGGTAAACTATAAACAGTTCAACCTTCAAAAGCTCCCTACCATCTTAAAAAAAGTTTCAATTCCTCATAGGTAAACTATAAACATATTTCCCTTCATAATTTGGATGATTATATATGTGTGGTTTCAATTCCTCATAGGTAAACTATAAACCCATCACTTATATTGATATTACTATATTTAAAAAATTTTGTCAATTATTGATTTTTTTGCGTTAATTCCTACTAATATGCTAGGTTTTTACCCTTCTATATATTGAAATTTACACATTTTTGCAAAAAACAAAAAGTCGTCGATCCCCAGGGGTTTTTGCACTACTGGGGGTCGACGACATTTTAAATAATATTATCTGTATATAACTTCCAACTCTCATATTTTATCTTAAGTATCTTTTCACTTTATTTATAATATATTTTCTTCTCCACCTTTTTTAACACCTAATGTTTCAATAGCAGAATATTTAGTAGTTCTAAATCTATATATTATAACAGAATCTTTATCTTCTTTTATTATCCTTTTAAGTTCAGTTTTTAATTTTATTAAATTTGCTTCTGTTATTTCTCCTTCTAAAACTGAATTTTGTACCCAATAAAGATATTTTCTACATGTTTTAAGAACTTTAGCAACTCTTTTCTGTTCTACATCATACACAAGTATAACAAACATTTTTACACCCTCTACCTTTTTGATATACGGCTCTCATATATTAAAAATACTAATCAAGCTTATACAATTCCAATCATATAAACATTCTATAATTTGTCAACTTAAAATTTTAATCCAATCCTGCTGATAAATAAGCATTCGTTAGTTGGGCTTTATCCGTTATTTTATTCTTTTCTATATTTCAATCCCTTATAGGTACGCTAAAAACTCGAAAAGAAAATGATGTAGATTTATTAAAAGCTGTGTTTCAATTCCTCATAGGTAAGCTATAAACAAGCATGATAAAAAGAAAATGAGGGATGCTTTTATTCGGTTTCAATTCCTTATAGGTAAGCTATAAACGCTTGATTTTTAGACAAATTAATTTTTCAGGTATTCTGTTTCAATTCCTTATAGGTAGTCTATAAACCCTACTATCTCAAAACTACAGCGATAGAGGATAGAAAAGGTTTCAATTCCTTATAGGTAGTCTATAAACACAATACATTGAAGGGGCTGAAGCAGTTATTAAACATCAGTTTCAATTCCTTATAGGTAGTCTATAAACTTGAAAAAACGAAAGGGGGATTAAACAAAGAAGAAAGTTTCAATTCCTTATAGGTAGTCTATAAACTGTAGGAGCCGTTGTAATGGATGGAAGTGGAGAAATTGTTTCAATTCCTTATAGGTAGTCTATAAACCCATCACTTATATTGATATTACTATATTTAAAAAATTTTGTCAATTATTGATTTTTTTTGCGTTAATTCCTACTAATATGCTAGGGTTTCACCCTTCTATACATTGAAATTTACACATTTTTTGCAAAAAACAAAAAGTCGTCGATCCCCAGGGGTTTTTGCACTACTGGGGGTCGACGACATTACCATCTTGATATATAAGGCTCAAATTCACTCTCACCTATTAAATGTTTTTCAAGCTTATATAATTCCATTCGCACAAGTCTTCTATATGATACTTTTCTTCCTAATTGCCTATGATTTATTGTCGTTTTTAACCTTTTATGAATAAAACTAGAAGAACATCGTTTGGTCATTATCTGTAATAAATCCATATTCATCAGAATAATAATAATCTAGATTTTCAATCGGTATTTTCCCATAAAATCTATCTCTCACAAATGGAAAATCTTTGATATTGATATTAATTACATAAGAAAGAAATTTCTCTTTAATCTCTAAAAATTTATTCATCCTTTCAAATCTATCTTTTATGTCAAATAATTCCTCATATTTTGTCCATATATAAGTAGCCTCTTCATCTTTTTCAATAAATACAGGCATTATGTATAAACTGTTATTTTCAATCAATTTAAACTGATTATTAACTTCATTGAAGTTAAGTTGATTAATATCTTCTATAATTCTATTAGAATAATCATCACTCTTATCTTTATTTATTTCTTCAAAATAATATTTTGAATAGTCAAAAAAGTCATGTTCGAATATATGAGAATTATTTTTCAATATTTTTTCCGTCTTACTAATTAAAAACCTTCCATAAACTATATTGGCAAATACACTTTTTTCTCCTTTCAACTTATAAATATAAACATCCCCTATATCTCTTTCATTATTTCTATTACATCTCCCAGCACACTGCACTATACTGTCCCAAGGACCTATATCCCTAATAACAACATCATTATCAATATCGACTCCTGCTTCGACTACTTGTGTAGACACTAAAATGTATTTATCTAATTTCTTTATTTCCAAAATTCTCTCCTTCCTATCTTTTGGTATTACTGATGCCGACAGAAAAATAACCTTTTTATCTGCAATATTTTTGATTTGTTTATAAACTTCTTGTGCTGACTTAACAGTATTTAAAACTATCATTATTTTATTTGCTTTTTCTATAATTGGCTTTATTTCATCAATAAACTCATCAATACTCCTTTCTTTTAAATCTATGTTTAATTTTGTTCTTTTAAAGATTTTAAAATATTCCTTAGTATTTTCTACAAGCTCGACCTCACCTTTAAATATCAATGGCTGAGTAGCTGTCATTAAAATAAAATATGTATTTAATACATCTGATAATACTTCAAAACTCTGCCTAATTAATTTCCAATATTTGTAAGGTATGTTCTGAACTTCATCAAGTATAACTATGCAATTTGCAAGTTTATTAAATTTCAATAATTCACTATTCTTATTAGAAAATATACATTGAAGTAGTTTTACAAAAGTCGTTACAACAATTTTAGAATCCCATGTCTCTATTAAAAACTTACTCTTTTCTGTTTCAAAGTAATCTTCATCATCTTTATACTCTACTTTTGATAAATAATGATGTTTCAACACATCTGATGTTCTATTACCAAATATTTTTTGAAATATTTCATAGGTCTGATCAATGATACTTGTAAACGGAAAAGTGTAAATAACATTATAGTATACACCTTCTTCTTTATATAATTTTTCTCGCAATTTTAGTGCAAAATTTAAACTATTTAGTGTCTTTCCCATACCCGTTGGTAAAGTCAATGTGAATATTTTTTTATTTAAATTTTCTATTTTACTTTCAACATTAATTCTTGCTTCATTTCTCTTATCATTAATAATATTCTTACATTTAGGAAGTTTTTCAATAAATTCTTCTAGCTTTTCTATTTTTATCTCTTTGCTTTTTTCTCTTTTCTTATCAAATATAACAGAAAATTTATCGCTATATATTAGAATTGAATAAAAATACTTCAATTTGAAATACTCTTCAATATTTAAAAGCATATCATCTTCATAGTAAATTACAGCTTCCATTTCATCGAATAGCTCTATAAATATGTTTTTAATCTCTTCACTTTTAACACATGGCAGATTAAATTTTTCTAATATCAAGTTTAGTTCTCTAAAATCTATTGTTTTTAACTGCTTGTCTAAAGTTTCCAATTGACTTTCTACTTCTATTTTTTTCATAGACAGTTCATCATACATATTTTGAATATTGCCATGATGTCGTTTTACTATCAAAAAACCTTTAAGTGCTTTATCTTTATCAAATTTTTTCTGCAAAATACTATAAGTAAATAAAGCTGACAGAAAGCCATGATTTTTAATAGAACCATGGCTTTCTATTTTTTTGATATAATCTTGAAAATACGATGTAGCTTTTCCCAAATCATGTCCTATTAGAATGATTTTTAAAAATTCTTTGTCTTCAAGAAATAATTTATTTTCCTCTAGTATTCCAATTCCACAGTTATAAACATTTTCAAGATGATCCACTAATAACGTTTCTGGATGGGATAAAAGTTTAAATGAATACAATTCTATCCCCACTTTCCAATTTATAATACACAGGTATATTGCACATAATAGTTTTTCCTGTTCTTTCATATAATACACTTATGTATTCTGTTATCTCCCTTTTTTCATTCATTTCATTATAAACAGTATCCTTTAGATACTCTCTACCATCTTGAATTTTTATACTAATACTTTCATCAAAAGGTATTAATGTATCTATTTCTACAAATTCTTTATTCTCAAATCTTTCTGCTTCAAATTCACCAATAAATTTATAATTAGCTATTAACTCTGATAAGCCTAGACAAATACTATAAATACATTTTTTATCAATCAATAATTCTTTTAAATTTCTATAAAGTTCATTATTTTTATGATAAAAATATATCCTAAATTTACAGTCCTTTATCACCTCAAGATTTACCTGGGTTCTATTCTTTATCTTACTCATATCAATAGCCTGTTTTGTATCAATATAATTAATTGGTATTCTTGTTTTCTTCACAGGATTTATTATTTTTATGGCTACTTTACAGCTTTTATTCTGAAAATATTTCAAATACTCACTCTTATCTATACCTAAAATTGCAGATACTAGTCCATATATAGCCGTTTTAGGAGGAAAAGAAAATGTCAAAGGTGAAGATGTAGTAAAGTATTTTCTAAAATGACCATAGTCTCCCCATACATCAAAAACTAAAACTTTCATATTACATCACCTAAATTATTAATTCATTTGCCTTTATTCCGATTTCTTCTAGTGCTTTAAATATATCAACATTCATATTTAACCTACTATCAACTTTAATTTCCACATCTTCTATCTTATCTTTATTTTCTTTTAATACTTTAATAAAATCATCAATGTTTAATATAAAATCTTCTACATCTCTTATTTGTTCATCTTCTTTGTCTGATTCTATTTTCATTGTTTTTAAAAGGTCTCCTATATGATAATATTTTTCTTTATAATTAACTTTCACTAATAACCTCGGTACTTGTCCTATTTTTGATCTTGAAATTAAATTCTTCGTTCCATTCCAAATTGCTTCTATAAGAAGCTTAACATCTTCTTGGGTAAGTTTAGTAGCTTCTGCAGCCTTTTCATTTATAATTCCATAAAATCCTATAAATGAATATGGAAGTATAAATTCTTCTCTAAAAGTCTTATTATCCTTATTCTGTCCTGAAGCAAACGCTCCTGTACCTTTAATTCTCTTTATTTCTACTTTATGTAAGCTTCTTCCCATAGTAAATTGAACTGGACCTGTAAACGTAGCTGAATCTTTATCTAATGGTATAGTTGCACCAAATAATCTTACATCAATACACTGCTGTAAAATATTTTGTATAATCTCCTCTTTTTTCTTTCCAAAATCTTTAGCTCTTGTTTTACCATCTTGTACTTTGCCTTGTTCGTTCCTAATTTCTCTAACAAAAATTTCTTTGCCTAAATAATCATATAAATAATCTCTTATAGTTCTCTTAAGCCTTACATCTGTAACTATATTTATGCCTGTTTCTTCGTCAATCCTAGGTTTATTCTGATCTATTGGGTCACCATTTGGATTATTATCTTTAATATCGTATAAAAAAATTATTTCACTTCTATTAAGCATTTTCATCTTCCTCCTTATCAGTTAATATAATATGTCTTTCTAAATTCATACCTAATGAAAAATAGAATGGTATATCAAGTTCTGAAATTGCCCATTTTTCTCCAGCTTCAAGCAAATATTTAGATGCTAAAGCTTGTATATCCCTATAATATTCTGCATCATATTCTATAAACTTATTTTGTATTTCTGGCAAAAGTCTCTTTATATCTTTTTTAGATAATCTTAATCCTTTTAACCTACTTATAAACGGTTTTCTCTTTTCTTTAGCATATTGTAAATTTAGTAATTTTTGAGTTAAAAAGCCTAATAAGAATACAGCTTTTTTATCGGGAGTAGTAAAGAAATCCATATTTTCATTAAATAAACTCTCAAATAATTCTTCTTTTGAACTATAATTAGCTATATTCCACTCCATTTTCTCCATAACTTTCACCTGCCCTTTTTCTTTAAATAAAACGCCTAATAATCTTAAATACATTAAAAATCCATACGATTTAATAGTTTCATAATAGAAGTATTTTCCTTCATCCTGATTAAATTTTTCTATAATGTGATTACAAATGTGAGATATTATGAACTTATAATCAATTTCCTTATCAGAGAGTATAATATCAATAGTTTCAAGGAAATATCTATTGTACGTTTTTCTTGGGAATAATGTATTTAAAAATGAAAAATTTACTTTAATATTCTCACTGGATTCATTATTACTAAGAATAGAATTTATTTTAGTCATATTTTCGTATATTTTTCTAAATCTAGAAGGTAAGATTTCTTGTACATTAAGTTTAATATTAAGAGCAGAATTATTTACTTCAAAGAAAAGCATATCGAAAGTTGCGTAATCTTCCACTTTAGAAAGCCTTTTTATAATCATATCTTCTGCATTTTCATATCTATCATCAATATTTCTATCATCTAATTTGGTTAGAGTTTTTAACACTTTATCTAAATTCTTTTTATAAAGAAGTTTTGGTATTAAATAAAAATCTCTTCCTTGAAACTTAAACTTTAAATTTTCATCAAGATATTTTTTGCCAAGTTCAAGATTAATTGCACAATCTTCACAGACAGGAAAATTTCTCCACGAATCTAATTTCCTAAAGCCACCAGCTACATATCCTTTTTTATCTACAGTATAAAACTTAAATATGTTAGCATTACCAAAAACCTCTTCTTTCTCCTCTTTACAAATTGAACATCTTTTGTTTTTTCCTTTTGATTCTTTTTTATCTATTAGATAATAACTTTTTATAGCTTGCTTTTTAACTTTATCTTTAAATATTTCAAAATCACCGATATATTTTTCATCATATTTTATTGTTAAAATATATTTATTTTTTGAATCTATATTACTCATAATATCATCTATTATATTTTTTGAATTCTTTTCTAATGTTTCTAATAGCCTCATTATTATATTTGTTTCTTCATGTTCCTTATACTCTTTAACAGTATCTTTTAAGCATTTCAGTATTTTGTTGTTAAATGTTTTATCTGGTGTTGTTAATTTAGCAGTCGGTGTGTAATCAGCTCCATTAGATGCACCTTTTTTATATAAATATTTCAAAATAAAACCTTTTTTGAACTCAGTTATATTTATTCCTATGTAATCAAAGTCTTTATTTAAAGTTATTTCCAATACAGTATTGTATGTACCATTATCATTAGGATTTTCAACAAATAATTCTAACACATCACCTTCATTTTTACTTATAATATCTTCTAGTCTTTTCTTTCCAAGCTCACATACTGCACTTAGTTCCATCCCCTCACCTCCTTACACCTACTATTTCAAAACAGCCAAACCCTTGAGCGTTTTTACTGCCTAATCCTGTGTCATAGGCTAATTTAACCAATTCTTTAGAACCTTTCATTATAAATTCACCTATCCAGCCTTTAATAATAAACCCTCTATAATTAGCTGATATCATTTTTATCTTTTCATCATTAACCGGTTTTATTGAAAATTCACATTCTGGCATATCTTTTCCATAGAAAGATTTATACTTTTTCTGCAAATTTTTGTATGCTAATTCAGAAAACACCCCATCTCCAGGTTTGTGATAAATTGTCTTTTTCTTACCATGAATATCAACTGTACTATATGTAACTGTTGGAGATAACATTTTTATAACAACCTCTTCTTCTATTTCTGGATGAGAAAACACTTCTATTTTTTCTAATTTTATTTGAGTCTTCCCTAAAATAAGATCGTCTTTTTTAATTAATGTACTAGCAAAATCATTAACAAAATCATCTAGTATTGATGAAACTATTAATTTAATAGGAGATGAAAATGTTATCGTATTAGACTGCTTGTCCATTTTAAATTGTCCAAATATCCTTGAAAAAGTAAATAACTTAAAACTCCTTTTTTCATATTTATAACCTTCATCATGTAGAAAACGTCTAAATGCATTATCAGAAATGTTGTTATAGATAAATCCCTGTAAAATATGGTTATAGTGTATTGGTAGTACTAATTTGTCCTCGAATGAAAACTCTATAATTAATCTCATTGTCATCCTCCTGAAATTCTTTGTATTTTTGTGTTTATATATTCTATTTTTTTCATAGATTTCCTTCAACGTTTTTTTAAATAAGTTAACAATTACCAATGAAAATCGATAACTTTTTGACTTAATTTATAGAAATCTTTTTATTTCAAAAGGAATTCACGTATATTTTGTAGAATAGTATCATTTGTGCAAGTCGGAAGGAGGGATTAGATTGAAAATTGCAATAGTTGGTGCTGGTAATGGTGGAACAGCTATTTTAAAATCATTATCGCAAATAGAAGAAATAAGTATCGAAATGATTGTTGATACAAATTTAAATGCACCCGGTATTTTATTGGCTAAAGAATTAGGCATAAGATATTCTGATTCAATAGACGATATAGACTGTAATGATTTAGATATGATTATTGAAGCAACTGGTGTTGAAAAAGTATCAAGACTTTTAAATGAAAAGTCTAACGGCAGTTGTAAAATAATAGATTCAGACGGTGCTTTTCTTATAATGACATTGGTAGAAAGAGAAACAAAAACTTTAGAAAAACTAAATTCACAGATGTCGGTAATTGCTGATACTTCTTCAGTAGTTCAAAAACAATTAGATGAAATAACATCTTCAATAAAAAGTATACATAATGTCAGCGAAAATCTATTAAATACAGCTGAAGTGTCAAATAAGTACATAGAAGAAAGTGATAAAATTGTAAGTTATGTTAACAAAATAGCTCAGCAAATCAAAATTCTTGGTTTAAATGCAAATATTGAAGCAGCAAGAGCAGGAGAACATGGAAGAGGTTTCTCCGTTGTAGCTAATGAAATTCAAAAACTTGCTAATAATAGCGAAACTTTTGCAAAAGAAATAAATGAAATGTTGGTTAAACTAGCTAATGAAATAAGAAAAATTAATGTTGAAATAGATAATCTAAAAAAACTTTCACAAATTCAATTGAATGCTTCAGAAACTGTAAGTGCAGCTGTTGAAAAGCTTAAATCTGAAACTACTATATAAATTATAAGATGTGGTCAAAGGCCACATCTTGATTTTTTTCTCAATTTTACTAGTAATACCTAGAATAAAATAGTATAGATATTATATACCTAGTTAATAATAAATAACCGTCCTATATCAAAATATTTTATAAATTACTGCCTTTTTTGAAGTTTTACTAATTAATATATTAGGAGTACTATAATGTGTGGGCATAGAATGCACTATTTTGAAAAGTGCATTTTTTATATTTCACTTATTGGATATATTTATTATTTTTGGTTTTATTTTTTATACAAATCATATCAAAAGAGGTGGTTATTTATGAATCCTTTCATGAGTGTAGGTATTGCACTAGTTTTAGGTATACTATTTGGACAACTTATGAACAGATATAAGATTCCTGCTGTTGCTGGATATATAATAGCAGGACTTGTAGTAGGAAAATCTGGACTAAATATCGTAAATAGCGATATGATAGAAAAATTGTCTTTTTTAAGCGACATTGCATTAGGTATAATCGCATTCAACATAGGAAGCGAATTGAAAATACCTGTAATTAAAAAACTGGGCAAACCAATTTTTATAATAGCTGCTTCTGAATCAATGGGAGCTTTTATACTTGTAACTTCAGTAATGCTTTTATTAAAACAAGATATCGGTACAGCTCTAATATTAGGAGCAGTATCTTCAGCAACTGCACCAGCTGCAACAGTTATGGTATTAAAAGAATGTAATGCAAAAGGTCCTTTGACAAGCACTCTTTTAGGTGTAGTAGCAGTTGACGATGCAATATGTTTAATGATTTATGCAATAGCTTCTTCAATTGCAAAAGTATTTATAAAACATGAAGTTGTTACAGTTTACAAAGTTTTAGTTCATCCAATTGCAGAAATAGTTTTATCATTACTAGCAGGTTGTATTGCAGGTATACTTCTAGCTTATCTAATTAAAATATCTAAAAAAGAGAACGAAATGTTGCCATTTACAACAGGAGTTATCATATTACTTGTAGGAGTTGCTTTAAAATTCCATCTATCTCCATTATTATCAGCAATGACACTTGGCGTTATGGTTGCTAATGTTTCTTCTAATAGTAGAAGAGCCTTCTCTGCAATCGAAAAGTTTTCACCACCTATAATTGCGACATTCTTCATACTTGCTGGCTCAAGACTTGATATTTCTCTATTACCACATATAGGTTCAATCGGTCTAGCATATCTTGTATTTAGGATCATAGGAAAAGTGTTAGGTGCTTCAATTGGTGGTATAGTGTCAAAAGCTCCTCACAGCGTAAGAAAATATCTAGGTTTGGGACTTTTATCTCAAGTAGGGGTAGCAGTAGGTTTAGCAATTGTAGTAAGCAGAGAGTTTCCTGGAACTCAACTAGGTTCTATTGTAATTACAATACTTCTAGCTACAACAATTATTACAGAAATTATAGGACCAATTGCAACCAAAAATGCTATAATAAAAGCTAAGGAGTGTAATGTATAATTAAAGGAGGTATTGAGGTTGTACGCTTTATTTGCTGTTATAAATGAAATATATAAGCTTGATGCAATTTTAGAAAGATTTTTTGAATTAGGAGTAGGTGCTACTGTAATCGATAGTGTCGGTATGGGAAAAGTACTTCTTCAACATAATGTAGAAGTTCCTATTTTCTCAAGCATTAGAAGGATGATAGAAGGCAATAGACCTTACAATAAAACTGTAATAAGTGTTATCAGAGATGAGACAAAACTAAGAAAAGCAATAGAGGTTATAAATGAAGAATTAGATTATATAAACAATCCAGGAGTAGGTTTTGTATTCGTTGTTCCTGTATCAGAATGCTATGGTTTTGGTATAGAAAAAAATAAAGCATAAAAACAGGGAAATCTTTCCCTGTTTTTTTAACTAGCTATAAAATTGTTTATCTTATTCGATAGTTCTAATAATTTGTCATTTATATTACCATTTATATTACTTATTTTTTGTATAATATTATTAGCTATTTCATATTGTCCTAATTTATAAAACGTAAGAGCCTTACGATATTTAATATCTTCTATTCTCGAATTATCCTTCTCTTTATTTCTAGCTAACATACTTTCTGCTAAATTAAAATAAACTAACCCTTCGCTAAAATTACCTTTGTTGTATAAAATTATTCCAATATATTTATATACATCAGAAATAGATATATAATCATCTAATTTTGAATAATAAATTAATGACTCTAAAAACAATGTAATTGCACAATTGAAATGATTTCTTAAAAACTCATTTTTCGCTTTTAAAAATAATGCTTTAGCTTTATATTCGTCCAAGCCATATTTGGTTGACAATAGTATGACTTTATATAAATTTGAATTTACTTCATAAGTACTTATATTATTTCTTGATTCAACATATGTAAGCCACTCTAAACACTTGTCCTTAGCCATATCTTTTTCAGTTTTCAGAAACAAAGAAGCACTTACATTCATATCAATGCCTTTTTGTTTAGCTAACTTGTTAATCTTATCTGAAAGATAAATTGCATTTATTATATTTATTTTCCTTTTATCATTTTCAAACATAGAGATATAATTTTTAGAAAATTTTTTGCCAGCCAATTCTTTTTGATTAACATTTAAAATTTTTCTAATTCTTTTTAATCGCTGTCCAGGACTTAATAATTCTATATCTTCCATCTAATCACTCCCCCCAGAAACCAATAACTATACATATTTGTTATATATTATTTTATCATAATTTTCGAAATTTTGTTGTTATTTTTTGTCGAATTATTTATTTTTTTCTGACTTTTGTAGTGATGCTGATAAAATTTTTCATCTTAAATGCTATTATAGTTATGATATAATGTTTAAGGCAGTAGAAATTTACTTCTGGAGTGATGTAAATGGAGAAGTTATTAACGCCAAAGAAAGATAATAAAATATATATAGCTTACTTAGAACTAATATTTGTTTCATTTATGTGGGCAGTTAGTACAATTCTTTTAAAAATGTATATAGATAAAATCCCCCCATTCCATTTATTATTAGGAAGGTTTTTTATTGCCTCATTAACTTTATTTCTATTCTCTCCCAAAAAAGTTTTAAAAATAAAAAAAGAAGATTTAAGAATTGGCTTTATTTTAGGAGTTTTAATTTTCATAGTATATGCTCTACATATATTAGGACTAGAACGTACAACTGCTTCAAAGTCTGGTTTCTTAGCATCATTATCTGTATTATTTATACCCATACTTGAATCTTTTATAAATAAACATATACCTACACTTTGGACTATCATATGTGTAGTATCTTCTATTTTTGGACTTTATTTAATATCGGGTATGAATGGCAGTAATTTGAATTTTGGTGATATTCTCGTTATAGGTTGTGCATTTGTCTACACTATTTACATCATCATACTAGATAAATATGGTGATGATAAGGATAATCATATCCTTTCATTTATACAATTATTAATTGTTACAATATCTAGTCTGTTTTTCAGTATTTTTTATGAAGGTCTTAATCTCGCTTTATTAATAAAAAATATCATTGTAATTATTATAATCGGAGTTTTCAGCACAGGATTAACTATGTACCTTCAAACAAAAGCTCAGAAAGTTGTAAGTCCTGAAAGTGTAGGAATTATACTTTTAGGAGAGCCTTTATTTACATTAATTCTTGCATATGCCTTTCTTCATGAAACAATTTTACTCAAAGGGCTTATAGGAAGTGGACTCATAATAATATCTTTGGTTATAGCTATTATTAAAAAGATATAACAAAATCTTCGATTAAATAAATTATAAACTAAGGTAGATTTTGTTGAAATCCATTACGGAAATTATATTAAATTTATCCACAATTCAATGTAGTTTATAATTTCCTATGGATTATAAAAATGCTTAAGAAGCCTAAGTTTTTTTAACCTTAGGCTTCTTCTTTTCCATCAAGCTCTTTTAATCTTTTTTCTAAACTGTCTAATTGACTTTTAAGAAATTTTATTTCTTCATTTATATATCCTTTTAACTCTTCTTTTGATGGTGCATTATAAGCAAAAGCTCTCCATCCAAATCCTCTACCGAATCCAAATCCAAATCCTCTTCTACAAAATCTACCGAATCCTCTTCCAAGTCCTCTACCATAACCTCTGCCATATCCTGCATTCATATATCCTGGAACATCATAACCTGCACAATAACCCATCCTTCTACCAGTCATTGGTCCTACTCCCATTGGACCTGTTCTATCTCCTCTTGGCATTTTAACCCCTCCTCAATTATTTTTGGCATATGCTCATTTCTAACTTTATTATAATTCCATTTTGGGCATATGTCAATAACTTTTTTCAAAAAAAAGAAGACTCTGTATTAATTATTAATACAGAGTCAATTGGTAATAAAGTTATTCATTGTCAATCTCACATCTTCTATGTCTTCTTAAGCCTCTTCCTCTACCTCTACACCTATTTTGGCAAAAACTTCTTCTAGGTTTATCTGCACAGTAAACATCTTTTGAACCACATTCAGGACATTTTACTTCATCTTCATAAATATCTTCTACTCTATTTTCCCATTTTGTCCCACATTTCTCACATATAAATACACATATATTCTGTGTATAATTTCCTCCCTTTATTCTTATAGCTTTTCCATTAACTAAGCTATCTGCTATCTTCATCTTAGCTTCATTATAAATTCTCTGGAATGTCTGCCTTGAAACCTCCATTCTCTTAGCACATGTTTCTTGATCTAGTCCTTCTAAATCTTTAAGCCTTATAGCTTCTAATTCTTCAACTTTAATGATATTTTCTTCTAATTCACAATTAGATACATTAACTGGCACGAAATATTCATATTCTGGTAGGTTTTCAATCCTTCTCCATTTAACAGGCCTCGGCATTCAACTACCTCCTACTTTGATGTTTATACTAATTATTATATTACTATTAATTATAAAATAAAAGCTCTTTTATATTTATATTATGTAATATATTCATGTATATATAAATACAAAAGTCTGGCTTACTGCATGTCAATTTTTTAAAATTACGATGCCATATTCAGAATCTTATTTTTTTAATTTTGACATAAAAATCTATTATTGGTAAAATAATAATAGTGATAGCTTGTCTAATCTTTTAGGAGGATTTTGAATGAAACCAATTAAAAGGTCAGCTCTTAGAATTTTTTTAGGTAAAAATTATTACAAAGCTAAAAAGTATTTTGAATGGTATTTTGGCAATAAAAAATATGCCAAAACCTTAAATACCTCAAAATTACCTTATGTAATATTTAAACATCAAACTCCTCTAATTAGAAAACTTAAGAATATTGACATGTGGTTGCAGTATAATAAGATTATTAATCTCAAAATTGCAACAAAAAAAGTTAACGGGATAATAATCAAACCTGGAGAAACATTTTCATATTGGAAATTAATTGGTAAACCAACTAAAAGAAAAGGATATGTAGAAGGAATGAACCTTTTTTATGGGAGTTTCCGTCCTGAAATAGGTGGAGGACTTTGCCAATTATCAAATCTAATCTACTGGATGACCTTGCACACCCCTTTAACTGTTACAGAAAGGTATCGACACAGCTTCGATGTTTTTCCTGATGTAAATAGAACTCAGCCTTTTGGTAGTGGAGCTACTTGTGTATATAATTATAGAGATTTGCAAATATATAACGGAACTAATGAAACTTATCAATTAATTGTCTATTTGACAGACAAGTATTTAGTTGGCGAATGGAGAGCTGATAAACCTATAACTAAAAGATATGAAGTTTATGAAAAAAAACATTGGATTACACATGAATATTGGGGTGGTTATATGCGTCATAATATTATTCACAGGCGCATATATAATCTATTTGGAGAACTTATAGAAGATGAATATATAACTGAAAACCATGCAATTATGATGTATCAACCTCTTTTAGAAGAAAGTGTATTATAAAATAAGACGGTTCTTTTTTCATCTGTCATATTAAAGAACCGTCTTATGTTTCTAGTCTTTATCTAGTTTTTTTATATTTCAAAATTAAATGTGTAAACCTTTCTAATCTTTTTTCTTACTTCCCATGTACACTTTAATCCTTTTGGAAAAGAAACTAACATATTATCCGTTATATGTACAGTTTGTTCTGGTGTAGTTACAATAACATCTCCCTCAAAAACATAAGCAGTTTCCTGTTCATCATATTCCCAATCAAAAGTACTAGGTTCACACTCCCAATGACTCCAAGAATCAATACCTAACTTTTTAGCTTCTTCAAGACTCATTTTTTTGATTTTTATTTGTTCCATATTGCAATCCTCCTTCTTTCTTTCCATCTTTATTTTTAAATACTCTGGAGTTATATAACCCAATCCCAACCTTGTAAAATCACTTATCGCTTCATCTTCCTCGTCTTTATCATAAACAGCTATTCTTAACCAAATTTCTTTTCTTCCATCCTTATTGGTAACCAGTCTAAATCTTTCAACATCTTTACTTTCTTCAATAAAAATATAATCCCTCTTAGCCATAGTTATATCCCCCTGTATCTTAAATTTATAATACTAAATTTCTGTTTGGTTTCCCGAATAGTTAAGAATTTAATAGATTGTTGCCAAAAATATTTCTTTAATAGTAAAATTCTATTTATTTATTTTCATTCTTCATTAGCTAATTTACTAATTTCATCTAGCCAATTATAATCTATTTGATAAGAATGATCCCATTTTTCTCTATTATATTTACTATTAGTTGATGAACTTACTTTTGCCTCTTTTTTTATTTTGATAGGTGTTTTATTAAAAGATTCATTTACATCAACAAAACGTATTAAATCACGTTTTTGAAATATATTAATAGGAAAAATTTTTGTTTCAAAATCATCGAAACGAATAGTTACATATTTTTCATCCACTGATGTCAAACATCCAAACCCAAAATATTCATGAAATATCTTTTCTCCTATCTTCTTCTCTATTTTATACTTTTCTTTTTTATTCTCTATGTTTGGTTTATTTATTATTTTAGTATTTATCTGTTTTTTTATATTTATATCCTTTTTATATTTTATATTTTCATTATCTTTACATTTATTATTTTTATCTATTACAGTTTGTTTTTTAAAACTTAGAAGTTTATTTTTCTCACATATTTTAATTTCTAATTTTTTTATTCCATAATCGTGAAAATCAATTATAATAAAACCTTTATTTTTATTAATTGATTTAATAATCCCCTCACCGAATCTTTTATGATAAACTATAGAGCCTACATTATAATTAGATTTCAATATTTCTTTTGTTTTTAACCGTTTTCTACTATTTAAATTTGAATTTGTTATTTTAGGGTTAATATTTATTTCTGATATGTTTGATATTTTCTTATTCGTCTTATTCTTCTCAATTTCTTTAACATTTTTTGCAACTTTTATTTTATCTTGTTCACATATTTTTGTTGAATAATTATCCTGTTTTTTTATTTTTACTTTCTTTAAATATTTTAACAAATAATAAACAGAAAAAGAAATAACCAATACTAATAAAAAAAGCTTATACACGTCCCCCACTCTCCTAACAAAAATAATCAATTCAATTACAGAACTCTACAACTATTGAAAAAAATATAATTACTTAGTTATATTTTAAAGAACTTAATATTTGTTTTTTGATATAAAGCTGATATCAAAATAAGTCTGTAAAATCTTTTTCATTAATCTGTAATTTATCAACAGGAATTATTACATCTTTAAATAATTTTTTCTTATCTTCTAATAATTCATCTAACCTCTCTTCTACTGTTACCCCTAAACTACTAGTACAGATTGGATAATATACAAAAACATCTTTTTCTTGCCCTATTCTATAAACTCTATCAGTAGCTTGTTTCTCTATTGCTGGATTCCACTCCCTCGTATAGTGTATTACATGATTTGCACCTACTATATTCAATCCAACTCCTGCAGCTCTAGGTGACAATATTAATACATTGAACCCTTTTTTACTTTCAAACTCTTTTATTATATTAACTCTATTGCCTTTAACTTGTCCATTAATACAATTCGGATAGATTTTAAATTTTTCTCGAATTACTTTTCTTAATATATTTTGCATTTTTCTATACTTAGTAAATATAATAACTTTTTCATCCTTTAACCTTATATCATTCAGTAAACTTATAACCATTTTAAGTTTATCACACTCTTCTAGTAACGTTTTAGTATCTGGAATTTCATCCATCAAAAGTCTTGGATGGCTACAAATTTGAATCAACTGCTGTAAATAAGCCAATACTTTATTTTTTGCACCTTGTGTTTTAACTTTATAAACTATATCAGCGTATAATTCTTCTTGTTTCTTACTTAAAGAAACTCTTATTTTCTTTTCATATTTCTTTGGTATATTATCTAACTTATCCTCTTTTGTTCTTCTTAAAAATACAGGATGAATAAGTTCAATTAATTGCCTTTTTTTATCTTCTAACAATTTTTCATCATATAAATTCTTCTGTATTGGAACCTCGAAATTTTTTTTAAACCATTCATAACTCTTTAATAATCCTGGCTGTACATAATCCATAATCGACCACAATTCACTTAATCCGTTTTCAACTGGTGTACCAGTTAATGCTACTCTATATCTTGATTTTAGAGCCTTTACAGCTGTCGTAGCCAATGTATTTGAATTTTTAATCTTTTGTGCTTCATCACACACTATAAGATTCCAATCTATCTTCCCTAATAATAATTGATCCCTAACTAAAGTTTCATAAGTAGTCAAAACTAAATCATACTGCTTAATAATATCTTCTGTTTTATATCTATTAAAACCATGATGTATATAAATATCAGTAATATTAAAAGTAAACTTTTTTATTTCTTTTACCCAATTATCTATTAGTGCTGAAGGTAATATTATTATAGAAGGTTTAAGCTGTCCAATTTCCTTTAAATAAGCTATTAATGCTATCACTTGTAATGTTTTACCTAACCCCATATCATCTGCAAGTAAACCACCTAATCTGCTATAACTTAAAATTTTCAACCAAAGATAACCCTCTTGTTGGTATTTGTATAATTCTGCATTTAATAAGCTAGGCTTTTTATATGTTAATAAATCTCTATTTTGCAATTCTTTTTTCAATTCTATTAAAGTAAGATCGTACTCTAAAGTTGTCAAATTATCATATATATCTAGAATATATGGTATATCAGTAATACTTACCTTTTTATTCTTAAACCTTTTATCATAAACCTCTTTTGCTTCTAAAAACTTTTCCCCTTCTTCAATATCTACCTTTATCCAACTTCCTTTATAATATATATAGTCTTCTCCGTTTTTCTTTGCAATTTCGATTAGTTTTTTAAATTCCTCAGTCTCTATAGTTTTCATATATAGTTTATTTTCGATATTTTGTCCATCTTCTTCAAATAACTCATTTTCAACATTAATAGCTACACCTACTTCAAAATCAAACCATCCATATTCACTATTTTCCTTAGCTTTTACATATGGCTGTGTCTTATATGTACGAATTTTTAATCCTTTAACTCTGTCGCTAAAACCAGTTAAATCTATATCGTCTGGTAAATAAGCCTGTGGATTATTAATAAACCTAGGTACATCGGCTTCTTTAATATCTTTTTTTTCATTTATCTTTTTATATAAATTTAAAACCTTATCTGTTAAAAACACTCTTTCTCTTTTGTTTTTATTAATATATGAATTTATAACCTTTAATTCTTTTTCACCTTGTATTTTACTATTAATTTCATCATTTAAATCCTTAAACAATGGTCTTAATTCAATATAATGATCATTATGTTTCTTTATGTCTACATCAATTTCTTCAGGAAAATAACAAGCTTCATTTTCCAAATATTCATCCAATACAGCTTTAGACTTTTCTGCCTTTTTCTTAACTTTTGCAATAAATACAGCTTGCTTATTAACATCATTAGTTTTTTCAAACTTATCTATCTCTTCAATCAACTTATATTGCGCTTTGTTTAATAGATATTCTTTATCATTAAATTTAATAATATTACCATATCTTAAGTAATAATTTCCTAATTTACCCTCAATAGGATGTAAGATTTCATAATCTATGTTAAATTCCGGGTGTCCTAAATAATTATATGATTTAATCTTAATTTCAAATTTCCCATCTTCAGGTATTTCTAATTTTTCTTTTACATCATCTTCTAATTCATAAAGCAAATCATATGGAATATAATAATTTTCTTCTTCATCTAATAAAATAAGATCTTCTAACCAAAGTTCCTCAAGCAGATTAATTAAGTCATAATGATCAGATTTTATAATACAATCTATGATTTTGTCATTATTTTTTAATAATGGAAAAAATACTTTGATATTATCTTTATACAATATATCATAGATAATACCAATTTTCCCATACTTCTTTATTATGTTAATCCGAGGCCTCTTTATAAATTTAAGCATTTTCGATTACACTCCTTATGATTTGAGCTGCTTTATATTCCCAATTACCATTATGAGTTATCCTATCTATTGCAAGAAACTGATCTTTTAATTTCGAATTCGGTACAGAATTAGATTCATTTGTAAAGCGACTGAATTTTTCCTTGAAAACCGATTTTTTATAAATATAAGCTGCATTCCCAGTCTCTTCAAATTCAACTACAACAAAATTACCAAAGTCTAAGAACAATTGCCCTCTACTTTTTACTAAATACCAATCCTCTAGAATTTCTAAATAATTACGCCAGAATCTAAATCTATCACTTTCTCCAAAGAAATCCCTTATTACCTTTAGAGATAACCACTTGTTAAACTTACTGATAGCCTCAGACGACATTTGTTTCCAATAGATTGAATAATAAGGGTTATTTGGTTTATCAAAGTTATAATTAATATAATTAAGGATACTATACTGAAAATTTTCAAATCTAACTTTTCTCAAATAATTATCAGCAAATCGAGCTAATTCATTTCTATTAAAACTCTTAATCGTATTTAGTAAATATTGCTCATTAGTATTTAAATAACGCTCTTCATCACAATAAATATAAATGTGCTTCTTACAATCAATAACTAGCTTGGAATTATCATTTAATTTAAAGATTTTCACGAAAAATTCAAAATCTCTATTAAGTTTATAATAAGTCTTAACTATCTCTTGTATTACATCCTTTTTCACTAACCAAGATGCAATAACAGCAGATAGTCCTTTTTGAAAACCTAAATATTCATCTGATTGCTCTCTTCTTAATATTTTTGAAAGATAATTGTTAAAATCCGAATTGGTATAATGCTGCTGGAATCCGTAATAATATATTTTAAGGAAGTTTTTTCTATATCTTAAATCTAATATTCTAAATATTTTCGATAAATCAACATTATATTTATTTTCAATACAGTAATCCGCTAATAAATACAATTCTTTTGTATTGAGTTTATAAGCTAATTTTTCTAACTCATTTTCATTTTTGATTTTCATAATTCTATTTAGCAAATCCTTTAAATCTATCTTACTTGCTAATTTACGATAAGATTCAATACTACCTTTTTCAATGATATGTTTTTTTTCTATCTCTATCCTAGCTTTAATTATTTCTGTAGGTTTAAATATGAATGATTTTTTAATCATTTTATTTATTCCCCTTTAATAACCTATTCATTTCTTGAATCATTTCTTCGTCTTTCAACCTAAACTTAAATTCAACTCTTCTTGATTTATCTAAATCCACTTTCCCTTCTTTATTTTTTATAGGGTTACTAAAAGACCGACCATTAGCAGTAATTATTTTTCTTAACTTATTTTTTTCTTCGTCTGTTATTTCTTTAAACTCATCACTTAAAATATATTTTGTAACTTCAAATGCACGCTTTTGTGATAAATCTAAATTATACATATATGTACCATTAGTATCCGTATGTCCTTCTATTATAATTTCAGAAATATATTTACTATTCTCCTTATTTAGAAGAACATTAATATATAATGGTATAAACTTATTTAAATATGCTTTACCAGATGGTTTTAATGTATATTTATTAGTATCAAAGAAAACACCACTACTAAATCTAATTGCTCCTGTCTGAGAATCTATATCTATTTCTAAATTAGAATCTTTAAATTGTTCTTTTAATGCTTCTATAAGTTGAGTTCTAACTCCAATAATATTATTTATTTTTTCTTGCTGAATTTTTATTTTTTCGCTCTGTTCCGTTAGTAATTTTGATTGTTCATCAAACTGAAAACTACTAATGCTTAAAAATAATACAAAAATTAATAATAGTCCAGACATCATATCAGAATAAGACATCCAATAATTAGGAGGTTCTTCTTTATCAAGCAAATAAGAATCGAAATCATCATTAAACATCATGACTCACCTCTAATTAAGCTGATTGATATTCACTTTTAATTCTAGTAAAAACTTTATCCAATTCTAAAACAGTTTTATTAACAGTTTCAAGAGAATGAGAAAATCTTTCTGAAGTTGCCCTTAATAATCTTGGCATTTCATCAATAGTTTCTTGAATCTCATTAATAGTTCCGCTTAATCTATTAACTATATGAGCTAAATTTTTATCAAAGTCTTGGAAAGTAATTTCTAGCCCCTTATGCATATTCTCAATAAATGTTTTTGTTGCATTTTCTAATTGTAAATTAATCTCCTCCAAATTACTCTGCATACTATTCCAATTTGAATTAAGTTCCTCTACACACTGATTTATTGTTTTAATATACATATCATTTCTTTGATTTAATAATTTCTGTTTTTCTTCAATTTCTATAGTTATTTCCTTATTATATTGAACAAGTTCATTCATATTTGACACTATATTTTCCATCACATTTATACTTTTATCTATATTATTGTTAGCCTCTATTAATTTTTCAAAATAAGCTGAAAAATGTTTTATCATTTCCTCTGAACTTACATTAATTTCTTTTTGATTTCTTGCTGTTTCTTCAAGTTCATTAATTAATTTTTCTAAATTATTCTTAGTTTCAATCTGCCATTTACATAATTCATCAATAGTGTTAGCCAAATTTTCAAATTGTCCATTTAGAGATTCATTCATTAACACAACAAATTTCTCTACTATTTTATTTAATCCGTCAGTTTGATTAGAAGTAGCTACATTTGCAAAATCTTTTATCACATCGGACATAGAATTTATTGCTGGCAGAACATTTTCTTTTAAAGTCATACCAATAGACTCATCTATCTTTGGAATTAAGGTTTCACTAACTGTTTTATTAAAAGCTTTAGCTATCTCCAAAGATATATCCGTACTTATATGTTTTATAGCTTCTGTTTGTTCCTTTTGATACAAAACTATCTCGTTTAAAAAATTAAGGCTATTGGTTATTGGAAACTGTTCAGTAAATATAATATAGAAATTGTTTAACATTTCAATATATCTTTTATATGATTTTCTATCTAGCCATGACCAAATTATTGACGATAAAATACCTACAATCGAAGTCGTAAAAGCTAATGACATACCATTTAATAAAGTATTGATACCATTTCTCATTGTCTCTATATTTTGTGTATTTAACCCCGAAATACCATTTAATAACCCTAAAAACGTTCCTAAAATACCTAATGCAGTTAATACTCCTGGAATAATTTCAGCAATTTTTCTCTTTCCGGGAATATCTATAATTGTAGCTTTATTGAAATATTTAGATATATCCGTTACACTTTCTTCTATTCCAGATTCTCTAAGATTTTTAAAATATCTTTTCCACAAGTTATACAAATACATATCATTTTTTAAGATGTTCTCATCATTTAACTTAATTAACTTTTCGTTCATGTTTCCTGATAATCCCTCGATCTGCTTAATAAATAACCCCAGCATTTTAATATTTTGCCTAACTTTTTTATGTAAAATATAAAATGATGATAATGCCATAAAAATAATAAATAAGCAAAAAATATCATTAAATGTAAGTCCTATATAATTTGTTATTTTGTTGATAATACCCACAGTAAATGCAATTAATTTGCTAAAAATACCTATATTTTCCAACTTCCTCACCTCTTGTGTGTTTTATTGCAACATTTCACTTTACTTATAGATTTCTCTTTCCACAACTTACAACAAAATCTTCTAACTTTTAATACTTCTATATTAAAACACAGTTTCCTTTATCTAAAAATGTCGAGATTTGTCTTTTATCGTCAAAAAACTTCGAGCCTCTTGCTCGAAGTTTCCCCATGAACAAATTTAATTTTTTAAAAGGATAATTTTGTAAAAATCATCTTATATTTTAAAATTAAATATGTAAACTTTTCTATTTTTTTCTTACTCCCCAGATACACTTTCAATCCTTTTCGGAAATAAAGCTAACACCTTTCATTTCTCATAATTTCCTCCAAAAATTTAGGCACCAATTCTTCTGCTCTCTCATTTATTATTTCTACTTTTATCCCTGAACTTTTTGCTCTATAAACTAAATCACTTGCAGTTGAAGTATAAAATGAAGTACCTACAACTAATAATATATCGGCTGAACCTATAATATCAATAGCATTAAAATAATTTGGAATCATATCTCCATATAATACCACATTAGGATTTAATATACTTTTGCAATTCTTACAATAAATCGAATCATAAATAACATCAAAATCATATTCTCTATTACATTTACTGCAAAAAACCATTTCAAGATTTCCATGAATCTCTAATACATCTTTACTTCCTGCTTTTTTGTGAAGTGAATCTATATTCATAGTTATTACCGGAATATCATATTTAGCTAAAGCTATATGTGCTTCATTAGGTTTTGCAATTCTTACAGTATCTTTAAACTTTTTAAGTATTTCATAAAACTTAATAGGATAATTTTCAAAATAACTTCTACTTAATTTTTGTCTTAAATCACCTAATTCTTCAAAAGTAGGTATACCACTAGCTTTAGATATACCAGCTCCTGTAAATGCAACTACTTTACTCATAAACTCCCCTCCTACGGTTCACATCAAGATTTCCTATTGCCCGAAGTTTAAATTTAAACTCTATTCAATTATATCTCTAATTAAATCCTCAACTATCAACTCCTGATATCCGGCATATTTATTTTCTTTTATAATCTCAATCAATTCAATTAAATCTTCATTTTTAATATTGTCTAATTTCTTTAATCTAGTATCATCAATTATTTCCCGGGACATCGATTTAAAATAATCTTCTATACCATATCGCCAAAAGATTAGATTGTCTCCATATCTCTTTTTCAGTTTATCTGCAATCATTATTCCTTCTGGATCAAAATCTCCTGAATAATATATCTTAACCCCTTCTTTGACTAACATATCTAGTAAAACTAATGATGCTAGTTTTACTTGCCCATAACTACACATAAGTGGCGGCTTAAATCTAGAAATTCTATAGAGAACTTCACTAAAAACAGTTGGATTTTCAAATACAAATATCCTACCAGTAGGGCTAATTATTCTTTCTATTTTGCTTAAATTCCATAATGATACATGCATAGGTTCAGAAATTTCATAGAAATCTTTCCAACCTGCCGAAATTACACCGTCTCTATAAGATAGCAATCCACTACATACTGTAAAATTAGATATTTCATCCTTTATTAGTCCTACCTCATAGTAGTACTCGGCTTTATCTTCTCCACTTTTCGGAAAATCTCTACCTAATAAATAACTAATACCGTACATTAAAAGTTTTCCCGCTTCTGTTTTTTCATCAAAAGCATGAGGATTTTTTGTAACTCTTGAAGCAAATATAGCTAATCTTTCTTTTGTTTTAGATTTTAAAAACGGTAAACTATTTAAGCCTCTCATAGTTATTATTAAATCTTCTTTTAAGGCTTGTCTGTCTTCATCGTATCTTTTCGTAATCACTCTATATGCATTATCTTTAAACTCAAAAACATATTTTAACCAATCGTACGATTTAGTACCAATAAATTCTTTAAATATTTCTTCAAAATATCTTTTTCTTTCTAATTTATATTTTTCCTTTTCATCTTTTTTACTTATTATAGCACTGCCAAAATATTCTGCTAATACATCTTCTAATTTTATCCCTTTAAACCTCGAATTGTCTAATGAAGTTTGAAATTTTTCTACCTTTATCTTAACATCAGTCTTATCATATAGTCCTATTCCTAAAAAACCTGATAAAGCATCTTTTTCTTCTTTAGTTAAATTTTTTAAAATTATCGTTCCTCCAATTTTCCCTAATGTTCTATATTTATCTCTTATTTTTGAAAAAGCTCTCTTAAATCCTTTATTTCTTTTAAAATACTCACTCGCTTCTACGACTAATCTGTCCATTATTATGCACCTACATCCTCAACCAAAGTTTTAACCTTTCCATTCCAAATATATCTAAGGACTGCTATTTCTTTTGCATTATTAGGTCTTAAAAGCTCGCATATAGATAGAGACTTAACAGTATCATAGTCTCCCCAAAGAATCTGTGAATTTATTATGAAGTTTAACTCTAGTTCATTTAATAATTTAAACATATCTCTTATGTTATTCTCGTCTACTCCAGCAAAGGCCTCATCTAATGATATTATTTTAGGGCAGTCCTTTCTAGCCCCTTCATATTTGGCATATACTGCTGAAAATAACGGTACGTACATGGCCATAGCCTTTTCTCCACCACTAAATTTATAAAATGCATTATTTGTAAGCTCTTTATTTCTTTCATTCGTTTTTTTAAAATACAGTCTAAACTCAAACCATTTACGATAATCTAAAACTTCCTTCATTATTTGATGGAATGTCTGCCTTGTCCCTGTTTCTAAAGCTGCTCTCCTAGCCTCTTCAATTTTAGATCTAAAATGAGCAGCCAATTCATTTATTTCACTATCAGTAAGTAAATCTCCATCTTTCATTAAAAGCTCAACTAATCTGTTTGTATCCAATTGCTCCTCTGTTTCAGCTACTTTACTCTTCCACTTAAGGCTAAAGGATAGTCCGCTTGACGTATTCATACCTTCCATTAGCTTATTCATCTTATCAACCCAAGCCCTACTGTGATAAATCTTACCTCTAATCTTTTTAGCTATGTCTTTTGTCAGTATATCCTCAAAAATCTTTCTTTCACTTTCTCTAATCAATCTTTTATTTTCATCAATTTCCTCTTGTATATAATCTAATAATTGATAAAATCCAATATATTTTCCTCTAACTCTAGCCTTAACTGCATATCTTTTTTGTCTTAATACAATTTCTGAAATGTCTGGATCGTCTACTTCTTTATCAAAAATAATTTCAATCCTTGGTGAATATTCGGTTAAATACTGTCTTATTTCATAAAACTTACTGTGCAAATTGTTTAAATAATCTTCTCTATTTTTATTTTTGTCTTCAAAATATTTCAATTCGTTATAAACACCCTTTGCTAATTTATAAATATCCCCTTCTATGTCATTTGCAAAAACTAATCCAAGCAGATATTCTTCTCTAAAACCCGCCTCGAGAACGCTGTTTATCTTCTTTTGAAGTTCTATATCTTTATTTATCTCATCTAATTTTTGAATAATCTGCTCTAATTTAGTTTCAGCCCTCGCTCTTTTTTCTGTAAGTTCATTAATCATATTAGGTATCTTTCTTAAAAGTTCTATGCATTCATTTATTTCTCTTTCTATTTCTTTATAATTTGTAAGTTCCAACTGTTCTTTATAATTTTTCAATCTGCCTTCACTTTCTTTAATCTTTCTATCTATGTTGTTAATGTCATATCTTAGATTATCTATATCTATGTCTATTTCTTCTTTACTTTCAACAATATTACTCCTCGTTATTAAAACTTGCAAAAGATTTGAATGTTTTCTCTCTAATTCATTCAATAAATCCATATACTCTCTTATGCATTCTTCTGCATTCTCATATGCCTCTAAATTTGCTGGAAGATTAATATTTAGTGTAAGATTGTGTATATTTTGCTTTATCATATTTAATTCCCGATAAGTATTATCTAATATTTCCTGTTTCTTATCTAACTCCCTCAATATGTTTTCATAATTTAATGTCTCTTCTTTCACAGTTTGCAATGCAGTTTCTAAATCTCTTTTATTTGGAAAATTACTAAACTCATCTTCTAATTTTTTAAGTTTATGATTTATTGCCTCTATTTTTTCGTCTATTTCTTTAATTTTATATTCAATTTCTTGTTTCTCAACTGTCAATCGTTCTAATGTTTCTTTTCTAAATCGCTTTCTTGCAGTTGAGCCGATATATTTTGCCCTGTATCTATTTGTAACTTTTCCTCTTATTATTCCTATACCATATTCTCCGTTATCTCTTATATATGTGCCTTCATCAGCATAATCCATTAAAATACTCTTTACGGCATTATCGACATCTTCTGTTGTAATTCCATCAATGTCAATCTTTTCAATGCGCAATTTACTAGATAACTCATAAGTAAGATACTTCGGTGATGGGAAAATATATTTATCTGCCATATCTTCATCCATCTCAAGAACCTTATCTCTATATATAGATGGAATTATTAGTGCATCTAATATACCCATTTCCAATAGCGTTTCTTCTAATCTTCCTCTTTCTTCTTCCGTAAGCTCTTCTCTAAAATCTACAGCCATATAAAAAGGAATAAATGGTATTTTATTTTTTCTCAACCTTTCTCTATTTAATAGTACCTTCTCTTCTCTTATTGGCTCTGGATCTCTTTTTTCTTCCCACTCTTTTATTTCTTTTAACTTTTCTTCGTATTCTTTAACGTATTTACTTTTGATTAAACTTAAATCCTGTTTTTCTTCTTTTAATAAATCTTCGACTGTATTATATTCTTTTCTAACTAAAGCTAAAATGTCATCAAAGCTAGTTTTATCACCGTAAGTATTAACAGCTTGAGAAATATTACTTAATGCATTATTATCTATTTTAAAAATACTATTATTTTTCCCCCAACTATAAATCCGTTCTATAAATTCTTCCTTTATTTCTGAAAACAACAAATTTGCACTTTCTAATCTCTTTTCTATTATATTTTTATTTCCTTTAGTCCTCTCAAAATCTTCTAGAGCCTTCTCATAAGCATCTCGCTTAACTTTTTCCATTTCTAATTCTCTTTTTATTTTTATTACTTTATCTCTATAAGCTTTAACCTGATCTTTTACATAATTAAATTTATATTTGCGTCTTATATCTTTTAATAATTCCTGTTTCATATAAAATTGTTCATCAAACTTCATTTCATCAGCTAATGAGTCTAATTCTTCGATATCTTCACGTATTTTGCTAATACTATATTCTTCGTCTTCTTCTAACTTCTTAATTTTCGCATAAAGTTCTCTTTCTCTATCTTTCTTCCTTTCAAGTTCATCTGCTTTTTTGGCTCGTTCTTTTTTAAAATCGATTAGTTCTCTTTCTAAAAAATCTATTTTTTCTTTTAATCCGAAACTGTCATGCTTTCTTAATTCTTGTTCCTTCAACCTCAAGTTATCTTGTTGTATCTCAAGTCCATTGATATTTTCAGCAGCACTTGAAATTTCTTCTTCATAATGACTCTTTTTGTCTTCTAATTTGCTCTTTTGTTTTATTAGACTTTTTAATTTATCATAAGAATCGACATAATCTCTTGCCTTTTCAAATAACACAAAGTTATTATATGCTTCATACACTTTTTTGAGTTTTTTCGCTTCTCTATTAGATACTTCTAATTGTTCTAATTTATTTTTTATGTTATCCATATTTTCTATTGCTTCGGACATTGGTCTTAAATCTTCATCTGAAAGTGGCTGCAGTGAATTATTGAGTATCTCATATATTACTGTAGGTCTAAATTCTTTAGAAAGCTTTGGTGTTCTAAGTTGAACTAATAACTTAATAAGCTCATCATACTCCTCTAGTTCGTCAAATCCAAATAAATACTTGTTAACCATAGCCATATAGTCTTTTTGTTTGGTTTTTACTTCTCCACCGTCTCCTATCCTATTTTCTAATTCTCTCCTGCTAAGTGGAACTTTCTGATCAATTTTTTTATATAGAAAAAAGTCTTTTCCTATTCTTCTACCATCAGTAATGGCAAATCCCCAAAAATCTAGTCCTTTTCCCTTTTTAGCTTTTAATCCCATTCCTATAGTTAAGTAATTCTCCGTCTTTTCTTTCTTAAATTCCATGTATATATAGCTAATATTTTCATCTTTCCCCGAGTCTTCATCTCCTAAAACGTAATTCTCTAATTTTCTAGCTCTTGAACCAAATGGGTCTAGTCTATCCGGACTTTTATTTCCATCTAACAAAAGCGGTATAAAACTCTGCATTGTTACCGATTTACCTGATCCATTAGCACCTCTCAAAAGAAGCTTACCGTCTGAAAAGTTAAATTCCTCATCGTCATAATACCAGAAATTTATTAATCCCGCCCTATTCATAATCCATCTATTCATATCCAATTTAATCATTCTCCTTCTCTTTATTGTTAAAATCTTTAGGATAATCTCCCACAATTTTACCAACTAGAGGCAATATAATAATCTCATTGTTATCTTCATCTATCCTCAACATACTAAAATTCTTCATGTAGTTTATAACCTCTTTAGATAACTTTTCTAGCTTCATCTCTCTATATTCCTTACTCCAGCCGACACTATACTTCTCTTTTACCTCTTCAATAATATTGTCAAATACAGTTTTATGTACGATTATAATATCTTCCGCATTTCTCGAAAGTTCTCTATTTCTGACCTTATTAACTATAATTTTATTTACCTGTAAAACTATATCGCTAATAGCTCTATTTTCAGGAAATGAATTTTTATATCTCTTTTCCTCATCTAATACTAAAAAAGTACCATTTCTGTGAACATGTAAATCTACTTGTAGATATTTTTCTAAATCGGCCTGTATCATATTTCTATAATTCTTAATATATAAATAATCTTGATCGTCTTCTCCATCTCTATACACAGCCGGAGACATTATTATCCTTCTATATACCCTATTTTTCCTTATACGTCCTCTATCTGTATCCATATCCAGCCATTCGTCTCTTTCTAAATCTTCTAATGTGCTGTATTTTAATATATTACCAGAAAAATTTCTCATAAAATATTTAGATATTCCCGTATTTTCATATAATACCTCTGTTGATTGATCGGTATAAAATCTTTCTTCGTCTCCATCATTGACTTTAATAAATCCAATATCTATTGCAAATTTTAATACCTTTATTAGATGTCTTCTATGAGAATACAATGTCCATTCTATTTTCTCATCGCCAGGAAAAGTTCCTTGTATAAATTCTGTAAGCTGCGAAAGTAAAAATTGCTCTTCCTTTTCCTTATCTTCTAAAAACATTAATAGTAAACATAGAAAAGCATATTCTAATTTATCATCAAATGCATATATTCCCATCCAAGGTTCTGCCTTTCCTGGAAGTTTTTCTAGTTTTATTAAATCTGAAGTCAATATTATTTGATAACCCAATTTATCTGATATAAAACTTCTAAATTTGGAAATAGAATCTCTTATTCTATAGTACTTTTCTTTATCTCTATCCTTTAATATCCAATATTCATCTAATAATTCCCTTAATTCATTCATATATCATTCTCCTATTCAAACTTTAAAATATAAGATGGCATTTCTAGCTGTCCATCTTCACAATCTAAAATACAACGTTCATTATTTTTAGGTTTTATTAATTTAAATACTCGTCCATCTTCAGTTTTTGCCTTCCCATCTGGAGAACTGTTTGCCCTAGATATCCATTTTAAAAGAGTTGTCCTAACATAAGGCTCTATTTTAGGAAGTTTAGATATTTCTATTTGATTGTCAATTATGTACCCTTCTATTATTTTTCTTTCTTGATTTCGCTTCTCTATAGTCTCTTTAAGTATTTTCTTCTTTTTCTCTGTGTTATCTTTTATCGGCGTCCTATCTCTCTTTTCTCTGTAAGTCCTAACCCTAGGTTTAATTGCAACTTCGTATGGCTTTTCATCATATACCCCGCTATTTATACTTTCTGTTTCTCTATGCATATCTATTCTTATATGCTTCATATGAGGTATCCCAAAGGCATATGCCGATATCATATGAGCCTCCTCCATATCTTTAGCCTGCAAGAAAATACTACAAAGTTTTTTATATTCTTCTTTTCTATTTGCGGCTGTGTTCCTGCTCTCTACTATTTGAAATGCATACCTTGTTATCTTTCTTATAATTTGATTAGTAATTCCAAATAACTTCGATGTCTCGCTTTCTTGAAAATTACTTCCTAAAAACCACTCTTTGATACTTAACCATCTTCCTAATATATTTTCTTTAATATCCTTTTCGGATATTTCCATATCTAATCTAGGAATAGACTTACTGTACTCAATGACTTTATCAAGCACTATTTTTTCTGTATCTTCGTCAACATCTTTTATTATATATTCTATTGCATACGAATTCTGTTGAAGTTCTTTTACAAAGTTCCTCAAATATTCTATAAATTTATCTTTAAAAATTAAGAATTGTTGTGTCTTCATCATTTTTTCTGCTTTAACACTATTTAAATGTCTAATATAGTCTTGATAATTTTGATTTAATCTTTTAAAATCTTCATTTAATGACATCCACCAGCTTCCAGCCTCTTTCATGTCTCTATTTTTCATATCTTTAAATTTTTCTATCTCTTTTTTAAAACGTTCTAAAAGTGAAGGCTCTAATGAAGCCCCTTCAATTTTCCAATTTTCAAGTTTCAATATCATTCTTTCAATTTCAACCGTATAATCTGTTATTTGGTATCTAAACTGCTTATTTTTGAATTCTTCTATTGTTGAAGCTTTTGATGTATCTTGGACAGCATTTAAATTTTTCCACTCAACTAAAGCATCTAAATCTTGCCTGCACTGTTCTATTGTATAATCCTTGAATATATCGTGTTTTTTCAGTTCTTCAAATACTTCTTCTTTATATATCCAATATTTCATTTTTTGAGCCTGCAGGTAGAAATATCTGATTATTGCTCTATATCTCCATGCATTTTCAACCGTTAAATATTTTGTTTCTGTTACTTGTTTTAATAATTTCTCATTTATTTCCATAAATTCACCTTTTCTATTTTTGTTCTAAAAGTTTTACTTTATCTACAATTATTATACAATTATTACTAATTTTCTACAATTAAAACATAAATATTAACTCATTTATATATCATGAGAAAAAATCTAATTTTTGAAGGAATATTTTTTTATTAGTAGAAATAACTAATAATACATAGTTCTTTAACCTTAAATAAAGGAGGTAAATTATGGAATCTAATTGGAAATGCCCAAAGTGCTCAAATACATCATATGAAACCGATCAGTTCCAAGCAACTGGTGGGACATTCGCTAAATTATTTGATATTCAAAACAAAAAATTTACTACTGTAACTTGCACAAGATGTAGATATACAGAAATCTATAAAGCCAATACAAGCGAATTATCCAATATATTCGATTTCTTAATAGGTTCTTAATAAAATATAATAGGAAGGCTGGCAAGATAACTGCCAGCCTTTTCTACAAATAATATTTTAACCTGCTAATTTTTTCTTAAGTTTAAAAATATCTTCTTCGTTTTTAAACTCTTTGTATTTTATAAATTCAACATCATCAATTATTTCATCAAGTCTACCATTAATTTCAATATGTCTTTGTGCGTTCTTTACTTCTAAATCATCGAGTTTATTAGATACTTCATCCAATTTTTTCTCTAATCTTGTTTGTCCTTGCTTTAACTCTACTATGTCTTTCTGCATCTGCTTCTGACTTTCTTTCAAGTCGCTTATATCTTTCTGCATCTGTTTCTGACTTTCTTTCAAGCCGCTTATATCTTTCTGCATCTGTTCTTGGTTCGCTTTCAAACCATTTATGTCTTCCTTCATTCCACTTATGTCTTTTTGCATTTTACTTATATTTTCCTGCATCTTAACTTGATTTTCTTTTAAATTACTTATATCTTCTTGCATTTTAACCTGATTCTCTCTTAAACCTTTTAATTCACCTAATATCTGTTTTAATAATTCATCTACCATAATACCCGTACAACCTTTCTTTTCCTTTATTAAATAATTCTGAAAGGATTCTATGTTACATTTATAATAAACCAATTAAAACTTTAAATCAATATATTTATACTAAAAAATTAAACTCCGCTTTTCTCTGCTTGCTTTACTCCTAATCTTTTATTCATATATCTCATAACAGCTAATACTAGCACAAGCATTATTCCAGCTAATATTAAATGTGTAGTAAATATATCTGTCGAATCTTTTAATACACCCATAAATGGTAAAGTTACAGCTACGGCAATATTTGTTATTAAACTTTGAAAAGAAAGTATTGTAGCTCTTTTGTCCGATGGTATATGTTTGTTTAAATATTTAGTTGTAACTGGTCTATAAAGTCCTCTAGCCATTTGCTGCAGTAATATCGCTAACACGCCTACCCATACTCTTATAACTCCTAGTAAAGCAAATGATAATATTATAAGAAATGCCATAAATGATAAAGTTCTAGGTTTAGTTTTTTCCATTATTAAATGACACCTTTTAGAAGTTATTGCGGCCACAATGTTGAAAATAAAAAATATTATCCCAAAGTACTCAACAGGTATTTTTACACTCTCCATATAAGGTTGAAAATACCAAAACCCAGCTCTATAAAATATAAAGAAAATCATTGAAAATAGCATTATCGCTTTAATTTTCTCATGTCTTGCAATATATATCCCACTTTCTTTAATCTGTTTTAAATAATTACTACCATATTTGCCCTTTTTCCCTTCTATTGGAGGTTCAATAAAGTTTAAAATAACAATTGCAGTTATAAACATAAATCCAATAGAAATATAGAGCGGTAAAAAAATATTTACTTTGTACACAAATCCCGCAATAATAGAACCTACAGCTTGAGCATATAGAGCTAATGACCTTGCATAACCTTCTATACTTTGGAACTCTCTTTCTCTCCCTATCGATTTTAATGAATCATATATTAAAGCAGTATCTGCTCCAGATTTCAATGTAGCTCCTAAACTAAAGGTTATTTCAGCCAACATAAAAGTTAGAAACTTGGTTCCTAATATATATATCAGAAGACTAGTTGCCCATAATATTGCTCCTATGAGCATACTAACCTTTCTTCCAAATTTATCTGCAAAAGCTCCTGTAGGCACTTCAAATATAACTACTGAAATAGCTGCTACAGATTGCAACAACATAATTTCTGTAAAAGATAACCCTTTTGCTGTAAGGAATAATACTATTATAGGTCCTAATATTAAAAGGTCTGCAAATATAGAGTATATGTAGTATGTCTTTATGTTCCTTGTTATACCCATTCCCCCACCCCCATATAAATGTAAAATATTATAAAAATCTATTTTGGTTATTAAATCAGTATGTTATCACAAAAATACATTTTTGTAAATATTAAAATTTTTTATAATCCATAGTAAATTATATATTCCTTATTAATTATTAAATTGTAGATAATTTTAAATATAATTTTCGTAATGGATTTCAACAAAATCTTCTTTAATTTATTCAAATCGAAGATTTTGTTCTTTTTTCTGAACACATAAAAAAGCCACTGAATAAACAGTAGCTTCAGACTGTAGACAAACTTATCTTTTTAAATATATATGAAAATAAAAGTGAATGCTTGAAAGAATTTAGTGAAAAAAACTAGGTGAAAATTTTTAAGAAAATCCGTAGGCTTAGCATGGATGCTAAGCCAGCTTCCAGAGTCAGGACGACTCATTGGAAGCGTTAGGATTTTCTAAAAATTTAAGCCTTAAGTTTTTTCTAAATTCTTTCGCATGAGCGTTATTTTCATAAATAATTTATTATGTCAACAAGCTCAAGCTACTGAATAAACAGTAGCTTTACATCTGTGGTTTTTCATTTAAGAAAAATACTGATAAAGTTCCAGGTCCTGAATGTGCACCAATAGCACATCCAACTATATTTACAATAAACTCTTTGCATCCAAATCTTTCTCTTATCATTTCTTCAAGTTTTTTAGCTCCTTCTAAATCATCACCATGATTTATACCTATAACTTGATTAGATAAATCTACTCCTCTTTCTTCCATTATTTCAATCATTCTCTTTAATACTTTTTTTCTGCCTCTAACTTTTTCAATAGGAACTAATTTGCCATCTTCTACATCTAAAATAGGTTTAATATTTAGTAAACTACCTACAAATGCAGCTGTACGACTTACTCTGCCACCTCTATATAAATACTCCAAATCGTCTACAGTAAAAATATGTTCCATATGTTGTGAATAAAAGTTAACTGCATTAACTATTTCTTCTTTTGACTTACCTTCCTTAGCCATTTGTGCAGCTTTATATACAACTAAGCCAAAACCTACAGAAGCACATTTTGTATCAATTATCTCTAAGTCAAAATCTGGATATTCCTCTAACACTTCATTCTTTGCCATTAAAGCCGATTGATATGTACCAGATAAACCAGATGAAAAAGCAACATAAATTACACTTTCATTTTTCTTTGCATACTCTAAAAAAACTTTTTTAAAGGTAGCTGGAGGAATTTGTGCTGTCTTATAGACCTTACCATTTCTCATGTCTTTATATAAATCTAATGGATTAAGAGTTTCTCCATCTAAATATTCTATATCTCCAAAATAAATTAATATAGGTATCACATGAATATTATATTCATCTATGATATTTTTAGGTAAATCACAAGCACTATCAGTAATTATCCTAACTGCCATTAAATCACCCCTTGTATTTTTAGTTTTATTATATTATATAGTTTTCAAACTTTAAAGCAATTTCTTAATTGTAGCCAATTATACAATTTTATTTTAACAAGTTTTATATTTAATAAATTAGTTTAGATTGTTATAACTTGTAGATATCGAACATTTGCTGTTTTATAGTTTTATTACAAAATTTTAACATTCGTCATACCGCATTTCGACATGTTTTTTATAGAACATCTGTTAATATTGTATGTAAAATATATGTATTTCATATTTACTTCAAATCTATTTAAACTACAAAAATTAAAGGAACAAAAAATTTTATTAATATAATACCTATTTACACTTATGAATACAAAACTGAACATAAATATTTTTGAGGAGTTGGCTTGTAAATGATCAAAAGAACAAAAATTTTACTTATAATAACAATTGTTGTAATAAGCATTGCTGGTATATATATCTTTAATAATAAAAAATCATTAAATTATAATGAATTCGATTCTATATCAGATTATATTATAGAAGAGCTAAAAAAAGAATATCCTCTATCATATATCGGGAAACCAACAATAACAGTTTACCCTGGAAATGAAGAATTGAATAAACATTGGGTCGATACTACTTTTAATGCTCTTAATGATAATACAGCTTTTCTAAAACAAAAATCAATTTATATACTAAATCAAGAAAAAAATATTGCAACAAAAGTTATTGTTAACTATGAACCTAAAATAAAACAAAGATATTACTTGGCTGTTAACCGAATTTATTCTAATCCCATAGATTATAAAGAATTAGATGTAAGTCTTTCTCCTACTTTTAGCAATTCTATTACTGCAAACGGATTATTTATTCAAGTTACTACAATTTGTACAAATCAAGCAAATATAAACAGAGAATTTGAAAAAAGTATGATAAAAATGAATACTGATATAACTTCTAAAATTCAAAAATATGTATTAAAAATAGACAAGTAAGCTATAAGATTTAGGCAGAAATTGCCCTCTTAAGAAAATTCTTAAGAGGGCAATATTATTTATATCACACTGCTTTCTTATTATCCAAAAACTTAAACTGCGACATAAACAGATTATAATAGATACCTTTCATTTTCATAAGCTCATCATGGTTGCCCATTTCCTTAATCTTACCATCATCAATAACAAATATACGGTCTGCATTCTGGATTGTTGAAAGTCGATGAGCTATTACAAAAGATGTTCTACCTTTTAAAAGTCTCTCTATCCCTTTTTGAACTAATCTTTCTGTATGAGTATCAATACTAGATGTTGCCTCGTCTAAAATTAAAATTCTAGGATCTGCAAGTAAAGCTCTTGCAAATGCTATTAATTGCCTTTGCCCTACAGATAATCTCGTTCCTCTTTCATTAATATCTGTATCATACCCATTTGGCAATTTCATAATAAAATCGTGAGCATAAGCGGCTTTAGCTGCTTTAATTATTTCTTCATCAGTTGCATCAAGTTTACCATACCTTATATTTTCCTTTATTGTACCTGAAAATAGAAATGTATCCTGAAGCATAATCCCCATTTGGCTTCTTAAGGTTTCTAATTTGACATCTGAAACATTATACCCATCTATTAGAACTTCTCCACTATCTACATCATAAAATCTTGCTATTAAGTTTACTATTGTTGTCTTACCAGCTCCAGTTGGACCTACTAATGCTATTGTTTCTCCAGCTTTAACACTAAAATTTATATCTTTTAAAACAACCTCATTATCATCATAGCTGAAATTAACATGTTTAAACTCAACATTCCCTTTTATTTTTGGCATAGGCTTAGCATCTTTTTTGTCTTCTATATCAGGCTTTATGTCCATTATTTCAAATATTCTCTCTGCTGCTGCCATATTTGTAATTAAATTGTTATAAAAATTACTTAAATTCATTATCGGTCGCCAGAACATTGATATATAGCTTGTGAAAGCAACTAAAAGCCCTACACTAATCTCTCCAGTATTTAATAGTTTTACTCCATACCAAAATACTATTACTGAACCTATTCCCCATGAAATCTCAACTAATGGCCAAAATAAATCACTTATTCTTACTGCCTTGACAAATGCTGCATTAAGTTCTGTCAGTATCTCATTAAATCCTCTGCTGGTCTTATCTTGGGCAGCAAAACTCTGTATAACTCTAATACCAGAAAAATTTTCATGAATATATCCTTTCATATTGGAATTCTTTTTCCTAAATAACTGCCATCTCTTCCTGCATGTAACTTCTATTAAAAACATAGATACTAATAGAAATGGTAGTGTTACTAGAGATACTAAAGCTAGTTTTAAATTCATAGAAATCATTATCACTACAACAGCTATTAAAGTAACTAAATCTGGGATTAAATTTGTAACACTACTTGTAAATAAATTATTTAAAGAGTTTACATCTCCAATAATTCTGGCAATAATTTTCCCATTTGGACGATTATCAAAAAACTCAAATGACAGTTTTTGTATATGCTTATATAGCTGATGCCTTATAGTAACTAATATATTATTGGTTATCCTAGACATCTTCTTAATTCTCCATCTAGAACAAATCATAGAAACTATATTAATTAAAATCATTAATCCTCCCAGCAAGAAAAGCCCTTTTATATCTTTATCTGCTATATATTTATCTATACCTAATCTAAAAAAATATGGATTAATAAGATTAACCCCAATAACAACTCCCATTAAGACAAGTACTTGAAAAACTTCAAATTTGTATGGCTTTAAATATGAATATAACCTTTTAATAATATCTCTCTTTACAATTTCATTAAGTTTTTCATCTTGCCTTACTGTATTTTTAGCCATTATATCACCTCCTTATTCTCTGTATAAATACCTTTTGTCTGCTCAAAGTATGTGTCATAATATTTTCCCTTCTTCTTTAGAAGTTCATCATGTGTACCTCTTTCAACGATTTTGCCATTTTCAAGTATAATTATTTCATCAGCATTCTTTACTGCTGAAATTCTATGAGCAATTATAAATTTAGTTATTCCTTTTCTATTTTCTATAGCGCTTTCAATCTTATACTCTGTTTCCATATCTAAAGCTGAAGTTGCATCATCTAATATTAAAATCTTCGATTCTTTAGCCAATGCTCTTGCTATAGAAATTCTCTGCTTTTGTCCTCCAGATAACCCAACACCACGTTCACCTATTATCGTATTAAATCCATCCTTCATTCCCATAACAAATTCATATACTTGTGCATCTCTCGCCGCCCTCACTATATCTACATTTTCCGTATCCTTTACTCCAAATTTTATATTTTCTTCAATAGTATCTGAAAATAAGAATACATCTTGCATTACTACAGATATTTGGTTTCTCAAAAAATTAAGATCGATATCTTTAATATCTATACCGTCTAATAATATTCTTCCTTCAGTACAATCATAAAATCTTGGTATTAAATTAACTAATGAACTCTTTCCCGCACCAGTAGTTCCCATTATTGCAATTGTACTACCCGGTTTTGCATCAATATTTATATTCTTTAAAACCTTTACTCCATCGTATTCCAAAGATACGTTTTCAAATTTAATATGTCCTTCAACAGATTTTAACACTATAGGATTTTCTGCATTTTTGATAGTAGGTTTTTCATTAAATATTTTATCAATCTTTTTCAAAGAAGCATTACACTGCCCAAGTATATTAGTAAGCCATCCTAACATTCTCATAGGCCAAATAAGCATAGATGTATAAAAATTAGCTGCTACTAATGTTCCTATTGAAATATCTTCTTCGATTACTAAAAGCCCTCCAACTGTTATTATTAAAATACTTATCGCATTCGATAAAAATTCTATAACAGGATGATATTTAGCCCAGATATCAGCCTGTTTTACATTTAATTTGTAATTTTCTTTATTTTGACTTAAAAACTTTTCAATCTCGTATTTTTCTCTAGCAAATGCCCTAACTAATCTTACTCCTGCTACGTTCTCCTGAGCAGTTGTATTCAATAAAGCACCTTGGTCGCTTATTTTTTCATATACTTCACCTATCCGTTTTTCTAATGCTACAGCAAGATATGCTATTAACGGCATTGTAGCAAGACTTAACAAGGCTATTTTCCAATTTAACGTAAATAACATTATTGTAGCCACTATAAAATAAATCATCTGTTCAATAAACAACATACTACCAAATCCCAAAGCTTGCCATACATTATCTACATCTTCGGAAAGTCTTGATAAAATTTCACCTGTATTCATACCATCAAAATATGAAAATGATAAAGTTTGTATATGATCAAATAAATCTTTTCTAAGCTCTTTAACTATTTTACTGCTAGTAGTATCAAATAGATACTCTTTAATATATCCCAAAACAGCTCTCGATAAGGTTATCCCAATAAGAGCTAAAAGTAATTTCAATAGAATTTCAGTTGTACCTCCAACTATGACATCATCAATTATAATTTTAGTTAATCGTGGATTAAACATATCAAGTGCCATAGCTATTATCATCGAAAGCATAGCTACCAAATAATATCTTTTGTATTTGCTTATATACTTCCATATCCTTTTCAAATCAATTCCCCCTTTTACTCAGATAGCCCCCAAAAAATAATAATAAGCCATAGGAAGACCCATGGCTAAACTATTGTGGTACACAAAAAGGCCATAGGGAAAATACCCTATAGCCTTAATTTTCTCTAAAAGCATTAAATATCCTTTAGCTCAGACCACCACAAATAGGCAAGGTAGGGCTATCTTCCTTATTTATAATGATAGTACTATTATTTTGTAATTCTCTGCCATAAATCGCTATTTTATTAATCATAAGTCCTACCTCCCTTTCATAATTATTTGGCTACTTTTTAATAGTAACCCATTTTGTTCCATAAGTCAATGTTTGTAATTAAATTGTAATATTCGATTAGATATTACCTATTTCATATTCAATTATAATAAGTCCTTTTCTATCCTTCTTAAGCATTGCACAAAAACGAGCATATTTCCCATCTACTCTCTTAACTACTGGGGTTAAATAACATTCTGTCGTATTACCTTTTTTATAAAAATCTCTATAAGGCTCATAAATTTCAAACAAATTCAATCCTATACTTTCTTTCTCTGTTGCACTAACTATTACTCCATTTTGGTCAGTAATCTGGAAATTATCTATATGTAACTCATCCGCTATCCTTATACAATCTTCTACAGTTAAGTCATCTCTAATAACTTTACTTAAAATCTTCATTTGATTTCTCAATATTTTATCAGTAGTATCATCTGCTACATATTTATAAAGTTCTTTTGCCATCATATCAAGATTATTTACAGATTTCGATAAATCTATAACACTGTCTTTTAATAACTTCATAGCATTAAAAGATTCATTCGTACTAGCAACCGTAGCATTTGTTCTTTGTGAAATAGAATCTATATTTTCAATTATATATGAGATATTTTCCTTTAGCTCGCTCAATATATTGAAAGAAGCATTTACTTTTTCTTCTGTAACGTGTGAATTTAGCTTTATCTCGTCAAATACTTTCTTAGAATTTTCTGCTTTTTCAATTGCCTCTCTAGTAACCCTTCTATTTTCTTCTGTAGTTGATATAGCACTATTTATGTTATCTAATATTTCCATTACAATGCCTTCTATCTCTTTAAGCGATTTAGTAGTATCCTCAGATAACCCTCTAATTTCATCAGCAACAACTGCAAAGCCTCTTCCTGCTTCTCCTGCTCTTGCACTTTCAATAGCTGCATTTAATGCTAATAAATTTGTTCTTTTAGCTATATCATTAATAGAGTTTACTATTTCTATTATTAATTTTGACTTATCTCCAAGCTTTTTCATTATATTAAATAAATCTTCTACAGTACTCTGAACCTCACTAAATTTAGCAAAAGTATCTTGTATTGTAACTTCTCCTTTTTCTGACACCTCTCTAGACTTCATAGAAGAATTATTAGCTGCATTTACTATATGTTCAATCTCCTCTATATGGTTTTCTATATCATCCAGTTTTTTTATTGAATTGCCAATATTCTCTGCATACTCATTATTATATTCAACTACTTTTTCTAAAGTATTTGATATCTCTTGTACTTTTTCATCACTAATATCCATATACTCTCTTAACTTTTGAGTTAACTCTGAAGTCTTAATTGAAACAGCAATTATTTTTTCAAACATATCTCTATAATTTGAACTCAAATTATTTATAGCTTTAATAGTCCTACCAACTTCATCATTACTAAATACTGGTATTTTCAATTTATAATTACCTTCTGTTATTTGGTTTAAATAATTTACAATATCCTTATGACAGGATATAAGCAAAGTATCTACCACTATATATACTGGTATCAGTAATGTAATAAAATTAACAACTGATATTATAAATACATTAGAAATTTTAAATAAAAATATTAGTGCAAAATTAGCTAAAAAACCTACTAGCATAGTAAATGCCAAAGTAATTCTAGATGATTTCTTAGATGTTAATTTGAAAAGTATTTTCTTGAAAATATTAATATCACTCATTTGCCCACCTTCCCTTTGCTGCTTATTAATTAAAATTTGACAACGGCTATATTAATTCGACAACTGTTTATAGAAATCCTCTAATTAACACAAAAATAAGTAGCAAGACAATATATTCTTGATTTGCTACTTTATATAAATTGAATTAGTACTATATTCTTATTGTAAATTTTGGTATTTTCATGCATGATATTAATATAACAATAGTAGTGGGATACATTTTTATTAACTAGAATGTGTCAATAAATGAACTATTGATTTTCTAGTTTCTATCTGTTTTTTGAATAATTGCCTTAAAATGTTATCTCTTACTGAGTCTGGTATGTTTATAAAATTAAAATCATAGTAATTTTTGATGCCTACACGATATGATTTGCTTATTTTACCAGAAACTACTATGTTACAATCATCTTCAAAACGAATTATTACTTTTAACATTTTATCTCTTTCTTCTTTATTTATTTCAAAATCTTCAATATAAAATGACATGAAATTTCCACCAATTCTAGTTATATTTATCTTGTAAACCTTCTTCATATTATCTATTAACAACCCTTCTAAATCCCATAGCATACTAAATAATTCTCCTGCATGCTCTGCTTTAATTTCTGAAATGTAAAGTTTATTTTTGTAATATTTGCTAATTTTTACATCGTATTCGCTTACATATTGGTTTTTTTCTAAATACAGCTTAATACTCATAATCTTTGATTTTTCTATATCCTTATCAAAGTCAAATGTTTCAGTTACAAATTTATATTTATCTCCATTTCTGACCAATGTCCCTTCAATAAAATATTCTTTTTCTAATGTTGTAATTAACAATGTTCCCCATATAATAGGTTCCGATAATATTTGTGCATTTATAGCTTTAGATTTCATCAATATTTTAATCATAATCTCTGCAATATCAGGGTCAAATTGTTTACCTTTATTTCTAATAAGCTCATTTATAACCAAATTTACCGATTTAGCTTTTTTATATGTTCTATTTGACAACATGGCATCTACTGCATCTGCAACACTTATTATCCTACTTTCCAAAGGTATTTCTTCTCCCTTTAATCCATCTGGATATCCTCTTCCGTCATATCTTTCATGATGATACTTTGCAAAAATCGCTATTTCATCAAAATTTTCTGTAAATTGAAGCATGTTCTTTATAATACTATAACTATACACAGGATGTTTCTTCACTTTTTCATATTCCTCATCAGTTAATTTTGTTGGTTTATTTAATATATCTGCGCTTATATAAATTTTACCCAAATCATGTAACACTGCCGATAAATACAATATTTCTAATCGTTTTTCATCAAATCCTAATTCTTTTCCTATAGCTAATGACCATTGTGCCACGTTGTACGGATGAGTTATCATATAAGGTTCTCTTTCTCTTATTATTTGAGATATTATATATATTACATTTAGCATTCTTTTTTTCCTAGACATTTTGATATATTCTAATTGATATAGATTTTGTATAATTGATAATTCTCCAGATATATCTTTATCTAAAAATGTACTACTATCAACTACTTTAGTTTTATCGGTACTTCCTAAATATAAACAACCTGTTACTTCTCTAGAGTTACTATTTCCAGAAAATAACGGTATATAAATTTCGTTTTCCATTTCTTCGATCAAAGGTAAATAATCAGCTTTGTCATCTTTATTTTTGTTTAAAAAAACAATTTGTTTGGTCTTTATTAATAAACCAAAAACACAGTTGGAGAAGTGCTTTATTAAACGCTTAGAATTTTTATAACTTGCATTGTGATTTATTCCATCTCTAACAAAAATTCTTTGAAATGTAGCATAAGTATTACTTTCATCAAATGTAACCAACATTGCTACATCGCAACCTAATAAATTAGCAATTCTCCTAATCCATACATGCAAATATTCTTCTGTTGAAAGCTGATTATCAAATTTAATCAAGCTCACCATAAAACCAGCTCCTTCCTGTGTGTATATAAACAAAAACACCCACTGATAAAGACAAAAACAGTAGGTGTGTTCTACAAATTGGCAGCCTGGCAGCCATAGTAAATACTACCTTAGGCCCATGGCTTTGCGCCCCTACCTTTCGATAGGTTTGCCTTTATCAGTGTGTAAACGTTTTCATTATTATACTATCAACACTCCAAATCATTATTTTTATTTAATTTCGACATTTTTTCTACAATTCCCTTCTTTTTTATATAATTTTTTACCCATTTTTATAATTCATAAACATATTTTATCTCTGCTAAAATTCTCTTAACTCTGGTATAAAGAACATCCATACTCCTAGCAATAAGACTATAATTCCAGAAAATATAAATATAGTTGAAGGAGCTAATTTATCTGAAATATATCCAAATACAGCTAATCCCAATGGTACTATCCCCTGACTTAATGTATTCAATATTCCAAAAAATCTGCCTCTAAATTCATCGGGAACTATTTTTTGAAATGTTGTATTAATAGGCACGTTAATTAAAGCATTAACAATCCCTAACACTATAATTAAAAATAAAAATATTATATAAACCCCAAATGCTGAGATAAATGAAAAATTAAAAAATATCAATGGAACACCAAACAGCATTATAAGCAAACCATCTGCTATAATACCATTTATCATGAACATATAATATTTTTCTCTAGATGGCAATATCGATAAAATAAACATCCCTATCATTGCTCCAATTGGAAATGCAGAACTTAAAATACCATTTTCCTTAGCCGTTAAATTTAATGTAAACTTTACTGTTTTAGGAAACACTATTTGAAAAAGTGGATTAAATAGAAAATTAATTATTAATGCAAATCCTAATAGTACAACTACAGCTTTCTGTTTCTTTAAAAATACTATTCCTTCTTTAAAATCTTTCCAAAAACTCCACTCATTTTTATTAGTATTATTTATATCTCTCTTAATAGGTGGAATATTTATAAATATTTCAGATATTCCAGATATAATAAATGAAATTCCATTTAAAATAAATATTCCTAATATACCTATCCAATAATATAAAAATCCTGATATAGCTACGCCTACAATCAAAGACAACTGTAAACTCATACCATCTAAGGAATTAGCCCTATGTAAATCTTTTTCTTCTACTATATTAGGAATTGTTGCACTTACTGCTGGATTAAAAAAGGTTGCAAAAAAAGCACTTATCGCTGTTATTATAAATAAAATCCATAAGTCTAACACATTAAAATAAGATAATAAAGCTAATAATAAAATAAGCCCTCCACGAATAAAATCTGTCCCCACTATAATCTTTTTCCTATCTATTTTGTCAACAAACACACCTGAAATGGGACCAAAAATTATAAAAGGTATTAATGAACACATTCCAAATATACCCATAAAAACTCCTGCACTTTTCTCACCAACTACACTCATAATATACCAAGCAACAGCTGCATTATGCAGAGAATTCCCAATGTTAGATACTATTTTACCAATTATAAGCAACATAAAATCCCTGTTCCCAAGTATATTAGATTTACTTTTTACTATACTTACCATCTAATCCCCCCAATCCATTAAGTTTGTATTTATTATTTTTAAATTTTATTTATTTATTTATTAATATTTTATTTTATATCTTTAAAAATGTCAATACAATTATTAATATTTTTAATTTTATCATATTCCTATATATCCCGATCCCTAACATCTAGCACCAAATATCTAATACCTAATTACCTAGTACCTAAAATTGTTGTAATATATTTAATTTTCTTTAAATAGATTATAATATGAATATTTACCACAACTTATACATGGTATTTTAAGGGGTGATTACGTGACTAAAATATTTTTTATTAGAAAAAAAATACTACACATAATAATTTCTGTAATAATCGTATTAATATTATTATTTTTAATTGTTCCAAAATTAATTTAACTGCTAATAACAAATGAGTCAGGGTAATTCCCTGACTCATTTGTTTTAATCTTTATCCTTATCTTGTTCTTTTTTATGATGTTTATATTCGTTTTCATATCCACGCTTAGATTTATTTCTCTTTTCTGATTTATCAACTTTATCTTTGCTATCTTGATCTTTCTCATTATCATTAACAATTAAATTCTCTTGTTTTTCTTTTTTCTGTTCTTCAAACTTATCTTGATTTTTCTTTTTAGTATATCTTTTTTGATCTTTTTCTATATATTCTTCTATTTTATCTATTTCAATCTCTTTTTCTTCTTCATCTTTTTTTATTTCATCTTTTCTAGATTTCTCAATCTCTTCTCTTTCTAGTTTATCTTCTTTCTTTCCTTTCTCTTTTTCTTTTTTATTTTTATTAAATCTCATTTTCTCTTTTTCCTCTATTTCGAATTTCTTTATTTCTTTTTCAGCTTTTTTCTCTATTATTTTTTTTATTTCTTCTTTATTTTCTTTTTCCTTTTTAGCTTCTTTGATTATTCGCATTATCTCTCTTACTGGCTTTTTAGCAACTTCTTCAAACTTAATATCTTTATTTAAATCAATTGCTTTTTCAATCAACATTAATTTTCCTGGCGATACTTTATCTTTCCTTGCCTTTTCATATACATTAGTATCTCCTTCAATAAGAATAACTTGTGTATTTTTAACCTTTTGTTTAATATGATTATCTACTGACTTATATATTTTCTCATCATCAACTTTATCTTTCTTCTCTGTTATAGTAATAAGTATTACATTCTCCTCTTCAGGTTTAACATAAGCCTCTTCTACTGCTGTATCAATAACTTCATTAATTACATTTTCTATTGTTTTATTTCTGTAATTTTTTATTTTCGATATCAATATATTACCGTCTTCATTTAACCCTTTCAAATCTATAACTCTATTATATAAGTTATAAGCTATCTCTACGCTTGGGTTAATGTCCACATTTATATATCCATAGGGAGTATAATATCCATAAACTCCATATCCTGTTGTTATCAACAAAATAAATGCAGCTGCTACAGAAACAAATCTTCTTATTATTCGTCCTTTTAGTCTTTTATTATTATTTATTATTATTTCCTGTCCTATATCTAAAGTTCTATTATCTTTACTTACTTCTAAAAAATTCCCATCTTTAGTTAATACAATAACTTTATCTTTATGAATTTCCATGACTATACCTTTCACTTTATCACCTCCAATCTACATACTCCCTTATGTATTGATAATCACCAATAAGAACTATGACCATTGCTATTATATACTTTCTACCTCTTTCTAATTTTTTTCGGTGTATTGGAATAATTTTCTGTATTTCTTTTATTGGTAGTCTTCTAGTAGACAATAAATTTTGCAATATTGTTTTATCTTCGACTATCTTTTTGGCAATCTCTTTATATAAATTCCTGACCTTCTCTTGTTTTGGAGATTCTTTAACTAAATCATAAAAATCTATACCCCAGTCATTCAATTCCTTTTTATATTCTTGTATCTCAATTTTTCTTATCTCGTTTTCTTCTCTATCTCGAAAAACTGTAATTGATCTATCTAAACTATAATCTATATTGTTATTTTCTTCATTGTTTTCAATTTCGTTAAACAACACAATTTTTTTATCTTTTTCTTTATTTCTGTAATAATCTATTATTCTAAGACTAATCACCATTTTTGCAAAGCTTAAAAATTTACCTTTACTTCTATCATAAGATTCTATAGCTTCTTTAAATGCCATCATACCAATAGTTAGCTCATCATCATATCCATATTTTAAAAATCTACCTGTCTTTTTTTGAATTGTACTAGCTATAAACGGTTTATATTCTTCAATTAAGTTATTCAATTCTTCAGCATCTTCTTTGGCCTTTTCTACTCTGTCTTCTAGAGATTTTCTAAACAGCATTTCGTCACCTCGCTTATCAAAAGATTAGATGTGACCATAATATATATTCGGCAAACTAATTTATATTTCTAAGGAATTAGAATAATTAGTTGTAGAAAAATTTCATTAGGTCAAATTTTTCGATTTAAATAAGCTACAAAGAAGATTTTGTTTATATCTATAAATGGAAATTATATTTAAAATTATCCATAATTTAATAAGGTATATAATTTCATATGGATTATAAAATTAATTTTTTTGCAAAAAATATATTTAAACTATTTTTATATGGAGGTATGAAAATGAAAAGAACATTTGTTATATTGTTAATTTTATCACTTTTTTTAGTGTCCTGTACTTCTCCAAGTAAAAAACCTACACAAACACAAAGCAAAACTTCTTCAATATTTGATACTGCAGATGTTGAAAATATTAAAATAACTACTAATAATTGCAATGTACGGTCTGGCAAGGGAACAAATTTTCCAGTAGTAGGAAAATTAAATAAAGGAGATATAGTAGATGTTATAGGCAAATTTGGAAATTGGTATGTAGTAAAACTTCCTAATAATAAGGTTGGCTGTGTAGCCTCAAACAATGCTAAACCTGTTGTTGTAGAAAATGAAGAAAAACAAATTAAGGAAGTTTATAGGCTTACAGATGAAGAACAGAGAATGGTAACCTTAATAAACAATGAAAGAATTAAAAGAAATTTGAAACCTTTACAAGTCGACAAAGAACTTACTAGAGTAGCTAGAATTAAATCGCAGGACATGGAAAAAAATAATTATTTCAGCCATTATTCTCCTACTTACGGCAGTCCATTTGACATGATGAAAAATTTCGGGATTAAATTTTTAGCAGCAGGTGAAAATATTGCAGCAAATCGTTCAATAGAGAACGCTCACAATTCTTTAATGAATTCTAAAGGTCATAGAGATAATATCTTAAATCCTAATTTCACTCATATAGGTGTTGGAATTGAAAAAAGTAGCAAATATGGAAACATAATTACTGAAATGTTTATAAGTAAACCTAAGTAAGCACAGCTTGACTGTGCTTATTATTTTTTTGATACATATCTTGTATCATGGGTATAAATATCTCTAGCTTTAAAAATAACTTTTCATCTCAAAAAATTTATACTTTACTAGGTAATAAAAAAGGGGGAATGTTTTTGAGTAGTATATTTAACTCTCAAAATGTAATAACAATTGGAATAATTGCTAGTATATTGGCTGGTACAGCCACTGGTTTAGGAGCTATACCTATTTTTTTTACAAGAAAAATATCTAACAAAATGTTAGATATAATGTTGGGCTTTGCTGCTGGTGTAATGCTAGCTGCTACTTCCTTTTCTTTAATAGTACCTTCAATTGAATATGGTGGTGGAGGAACTAAGGGTGCTTTTATTACATTATTTGGTATCTTGCTTGGTGGTATATTCATAGATATTACCGATAAATATTTGCCACATGTACATTTATTGGACAACCGAAAAGAAGGTATATCATCATCATTTTCAAAAATATGGTTATTTATTATAGCCATAACTATACATAACTTCCCTGAAGGTCTTGCAGTAGGTGTAGGTTTTGGTGATGGAAACATAAATGATGGTATTATACTTGCATTAGGTATAGGATTACAAAATATACCTGAAGGATTAGCTGTAGCTCTAGCACTTTTTAGAGAAAAATATTCTAAATCTAAGGCTTTCTTTATTGCACTACTTACTGGACTAGTTGAGCCAATTGGTGGACTTGTTGGTGTTTTGTTAGTACAAATTGCTAAACCAATTCTTCCTTTAGCATTAGCTTTTGCCGCAGGGGCCATGTTGTTTGTAATTAGCGATGAAATTATACCAGAAACTCATAGAAACGGATTTGAAAGATTAGCTACCTATGGGGTGCTTATAGGTTTTGTTGTCATGATGTTCTTAGATGTAACTTTAGGATAAAAAGAATCTACTTATTTTAATACCTCGGGCTTTAGCCCGAGGTTAGGAGTCGAAGACTCTTTTATATCGCCTGTTTTACTTTTTCTGTCCACATACCACATCTGTCGCCCCACATAGCTATAGGTGTTCCATCCATTTCGACTTTGATAACTTCACACATATTTGAACATCCAGTACAAATAAAACTCGAAGGAACAAAATTAGTTTTAAGTGAGTCAAAACCTCTAAAATTAGTTTTTCCTTTTTCTTTTACTGCTTCTTTAGCTAATAGGGCTGCACCTATTGCTCCCATCACATTATAATATTTTGGTACTATTACTTCATGTCCTACTTCTCTTTCAAAAGCAGCTTTTATGCCAACATTAGCCGCTACTCCTCCTTGAAAGACATATGGAGGTTCTAGTTTTTTGCCCCTGCCTAAATTATTTATATAATTTCTCACTAATGCATTACATAATCCCTTTATTATATCAGCTTTAGAAAATCCATATTGTTGCTTTGCTATCATATCTGACTCTGCAAATACAGTACATCTTCCTGCTATTCTTACATCATTTTTTGAAGTCAAAGCAAGTTTCCCAAATTCTTCTATAGGTATTCCTAACCTCTCTGCTTGATGATCTAAAAACGAACCTGTACCTGCCGCACATACGGTATTCATTGCAAAATCCACAACCATCTGGTCTTTTATTAGAATTATTTTTGAATCCTGTCCTCCTATTTCAAAAATTGTTCTAACATCTGGAACATAGTGGACAGTAGCTACAGCATGAGCTGTAATCTCATTTTTAACAATATCTGCACCAATCATAACTCCTGCAAGTTGTCTACCACTTCCAGTAGTACCTACTCCACTTACAACAATATTTTTTCCTAATTCATCTCTTAATTTTTTTAATCCTTTTTTAATAGTTTCTAATGGCTGACCATTTGTCCTTTCATACAACTTAAATAAAACTTCATTATTTTCATCAAGTGCTATAATATTTGTACTTACTGAACCCACGTCAATACCTATATAAGCCCTGACCATTTTGGCATCCCCCTTCTAAACTACAAACTTACCTAATTTTCTATTTCTTATTAAATCTATAAAGGCTTCTATTCTCGTTAAATTATTTGCTTTACCAGTCTGTTCATCTATAGATAAAGTAAGGACCGGTATATCATGCTCTTTAGATATTTTAGGTATTATACTCTGAGACACAAGCTCAGGTAAGCAAGCAAAAGGCATCAAATGAATTACTCCATCAAATCCTCTGTCTTTAAAATCAACAATAAAACCGACTGTTTGCTTTGCATGACCACCTATAATTATCTCTATATACTTTTCACCTTTCTTCAATACTTCTTCTTCATGCGTTTTCTTTAAAAAACTAGGAATAAGATTAAAATCAACCCACTCAGATAGGTATTGAGATCTTTCTACTTCACATCCTAGTTCTCCTAAAATCTTTTCTATTTCCATGTTTATAGATGGCTCCATAACAACATAAATTTCTCCTACTATTCCAATCCTTATTTTCTCTCTTTCATCAACTTTCTTTAAACGAATGGAATTTATTATTTCTCTACTCCTATCGACAGCCTTTTTCAATTGTTTCTTATCATATGCCAAATCAAATTCTTTTTGTATTTCCTGCCAAGCCCTGTATGCAGAACCAGGTACTTCTTCATACGGTTTTATTCTATGTATTTCCTTATCAAAAACATCTATTTGCTTCAATAAATCATAAGTAAATTTTACCGCCTTGGATAATTTAAGCCATGAATTTTTACCTTTAATTTTCTTTACATTTTCCATAAATCTATCCTTGTCCCTATTTATTGCATCGAATATAATTACATCTACATCATAGCCCATTCTGTGTAAAATCCTTTTATGAATTTCACCATAGAAACCAGCTCTACAAGGACCATGCCCACCACTTGTTACAATAGTATCTACTCCCATTTCACAAGCCTCTATATAACTCCCCATTATAACCTTAAATGGGAAACAAGCAAATTCTGGGCTATATTTAACACCTAAATCTATCGTTTTTTGAGACGGTCTTGGAGGAACTACAACTTCATGACCTAGAAGTTCTAAAAGCTTTTTATAAACAATTACTGTCCCCATATAAGGAAATGTTACTTTCAATTTTATCCCCCCATTACTGCCTTTGCTTTTTTTCTTCTTATCATGTCTACAAAAGCTTCAATTCTCGTTTGCAGATGATTTTCACCTGTATGCTCATCTACTCTTATAGTCATAAAAGGTATCTTTGTATCATCTGACTCTATTTCAAAGAGTTTTCCTAAAAATGAATCTGGACCACAACCAAATGCTGTTATATGTATTATACCATCTACTTCATTTTCTCTAAAAAATTTATACCCTGCCCCTAAAAGTTTATTACTAAATGTCCAAAATAATACCTTATCCATATCATCAATATATTTTCTTAATTCGCTTTCATCTATCATATCAAAAGTTATAAAATCAACATTTAGATCTTTTAACTTATCTATTATATTCATATTAACAAAACCATCATACATATTATATACATAACCTAATATACCTAATTTCACATCACTATCAGATTTTTTCATGCTTTCTAATTTAATATTGTTATTAACCATATCAATAGCTTCTAAAATATGATATCCTTTTTTATTATACTCTCTAAATCTATACCATTTTTCTGATGCAATCTCACAAGCCTTTTTTAACTTATCTTGCGATATCTTAAGTTTTTCAGCAATATTAATATAATTCTTATAATCTGATATATCATCACTTTTCGATTTTATATGACAGGTAAGTATTTTGCCTTCCATTCCTTCTACTCCATGTATAAGCATATCTGGAAGCCCCATAAATTTAGGACAAAATACCTCTCCTTTATATATAGAAACCATTCGTGGCACAAATATATAATCTACATCTTTTTTTGTTAAATCAATACAATGCCCTATAAAAATTTTTATAGGAACACATATTTCAGGTACAGATGCCTTTATACCTTCATTTATAAGTTTCTTATTCGTGTCCTCTGAAACTACAACTTCCATTCCAAGCTCTTCAAAAAAAGTCTCCCAAAAAGGTCCATAGTAATAATATAGAAGTGCTTTTGGAATTCCAATTTTCACTTATCTTCCCCCCAATCTGAAGTAACTAAATTATTCCCCTAATACCACTATACTGCATCTCTTAAAATATTATATCAAAAAAAAATAAAACATATTTTATCTATTTAATCTTCATCAGCACAATAATATTTATATATCAATTCATCTAATTGCATACTCAATTCTAAAACTCTATTTTTGTCTATATCTTTTTTGGATAGAAGCTCATTAAGTTCTTGGCGTTTCTCTTCAATTATATTCTTTAATTTTTCTCTATTCGTATTATAAGCCATACAACTTCCCCTTCTAAATCAAATTCGTTTGACCAAATACTAGAAAATATACATAACTTGTAAATGATATTTTTTTATATTTTAATTCAATCCATTAAAATTAACAACAGAAATGCCAATACCTTTATTATCCGATTCTATAATATTATTTAAAACTGTCCAAATACTTTCTTTTTCAAATCCCTTTCTCCAACTTGCAACGCCTGCCAAATTATATCTGTAAATCAATTTGGCTTTAAGCTCTATAGATTTATCATCTTCTATCCATATTCTATACTTTTTCCCATTTCTAAAGTACTCCGTATAATACTGCCCTGATTCCTTGAGCCAAATTACTTCTAGACTGTTCTCTTTTATTATCTTTTCTACATCTTTCATAGTTAATACCTTTGATTTAACTCTAAGCCTTCCTTTATTGTCTTTATATTCCTCCCATTCTCTTGTATAGAAAGGTAATCCCATTATTAATTTTTCTTCTGGTATATACTTTAAGCTGTTTTCTATTCCTTTTATTACCCATCCTATTGAAGCTACAGAACCACTTTTAGGACTTGTTGCCCAATGTTCATCATAAGTCATAACTATACAGTAATCTAATATTTTGCTCAATTTTTCTCTATCATAAAACTTAGACCAATTTGGATTTGCTGAAGGTACAGTCATGTCCATAGAAACTATTATGTTTTGCTGCTTTAAAGCCTCAGTAAGTTTTTTTACAAACTCTGTTAATCTATCTTTATCTTCATAATATACATTTTCAAAATCTATATTTATTCCATCTAGATTATATATACTTGAATATACAACTAGTTGTTTTATTAAATTCTCTTGTACTTGTCTACTTTTTAAAAATTGTTTTGTTAAATCCCTATTAAATTGATTGTCTATAAGAGCCCATGCTCTGTATCCCTTTTTATGAGCTTGGTTAACATAACTAAAGTCTCCATTATTTATTATATACCCATTTGAGTCAATTGAAAACCATGTTGGAGCTATTACATTCAGCCCTTCTATCTTATTTTCTTTTGATAAATCTTTAGAATACTTATATACATAATCCCAAACTAAATTTATTTTTCCATCTATCTTCACATTCTGTCTAACATTATTAATTTTTCTGTCTATCTTCACATTTTCTGTTTTGACATCAACTATCTTATTTAGAACATATCCTACATAGCCTTTTTGTGTCCTTACCTTAAACCATTTTCCATCTTCTTCAAAAACTATTACTTTATCGCCCTCCTGAAGCTTGTCCATTACAAAACTAAAAGAAGACTTTTTAGGTCTAAGATAGGTATTAGACTTAATCTTCCCAACTTTAATAATATCTTTGAGTCTATCTATTATTAAAGTATTGGTTTCTTCAATATAACTTACATTTATATCAAATATTTTCTCAAGCCCTCGAATATTTAAATACTGTTTACCATCTATATTAACTGTAAGAAAATTCAGCTTTATACCATTTCTAATCATATTATCCAACTTTTTTGTCTCAAGCTTAAATATAGGATTTTTAATTTCTAAATATAATCTATTATCATCTTCATCTAACACAATATCTGAATTTAAATACTCTTTTATAATCTCAACAGGAATATATATTCTATCGCCTTCTATCACGGAATATATATCTGATTTAAGTGCCATATCTTCTATCACAATATTAACTTCATTTTGGAGATAGGCATTAGCAACATTCTGGGGCTCATATGATTTAAAATATAATAATCCTAATACAGATAAAACTGTCATAATAGTAACCACAAATACAAATATTAGTCCTTTTTTTAGCATAAAATCCTCCCAACCCCTTATTTACATCTATTTACATTATACCAATATATTTAAAAATTTCTATAGGAAATTCAAGGGAAATATGTTTCGCATTGTATTATATCTTCAGGCATAAACATAAAAAGTGGCTGACAATAAAATATCTAATACTTTTAATATTAGTTAAATAGAAGTATAATATTTTTAGAATATATAAATATTATAATATTTACTAAGGAGGTTTAACATGTCAAAAGTTGTAGAGAGGTTTTTAAAATACGTGAAGTATGACACAAGATCTAATGAAGAATCTAATACCGTTCCAACTACAGATGGTCAAATGGTTTTTGCTAAAGAACTTGCTAAAGAATTAGAAGATATAGGATTAGAAAACGTTTCTGTAGACGAAAACGGTTATGTAATGGCTACACTTCCTGCTAATATAGAAAAAAATATACCAACTATAGGTTTTATAGCTCATATGGATACAAGCCCAGAAATGCCTGGAAAAAATGTTAACCCTCAAATAGTAAAAAATTATGATGGCAAAGATATCATCCTTAACAAAGAAAAAAATATAATTTTGTCTCCTAAAGATTACCCTGAATTGAAAAATTACATAGGTAAAGACATCATAACTACCGATGGCAATACACTTCTTGGAGCAGATGATAAAGCTGGAATTGCAGAAATAATTACTGCAATGGAATACTTAATAAATCATCCTGAAATACCGCATGGTACTATTCGTATTGCTTTTACTCCTGATGAAGAAGTGGGTAGAGGTGCAGATCATTTTGATGTGAAAAAATTTAATGCTGACTTTGCTTACACAATAGACGGTGGTGCAATAGGAGAACTTGAATACGAAAATTTCAATGCAGCAAGTGCAAGAATATATATAAATGGTATAAACATACACCCTGGTAGTGCTAAAAATAAAATGAAAAACTCAATGCTTATTGCAAATGAATTTATAAATATGCTTCCTGAAACTGAAACTCCTGCACACACACAAGGATATGAAGGCTTCTATCATCTAATTTCAATAAAAGGAAGTGTTGAAAAAACTGAACTCTATTACATAATCAGAGATTTTGATAAAAATAATTTTGAAAAGAGAAAAAAATTAGTAGAAGAAATTGCCAATAGATTAAATGATAAATACGGTGACAATACCGTTGAAATAAAAATAAAAGACCAATATTATAATATGAAAGAAAAAATTGAAGAGGTAAAACATGTTGTAGATACTGCAATTGAAGCTATGAAAGCCGCAGAAGTTACTCCTGTAATTGTACCTATCAGAGGTGGTACAGACGGAGCAAGATTATCTTTTATGGGACTTCCTACTCCTAATATATTTACTGGAGGACATAACTTCCATGGAAGATATGAATATATACCAACATTTGCAATGGAAAAAGCAGTTGAAGTTATTTTAAAAATTGTAGAAATATATGCAATGAAATAAATTAGAGGGCTTAAATTAGCCCTCGTTTACTTTAAATTCATTAACTATTTCTTGTAATTTATCTGCTAGAGCTTTTAAATCTTGAGTATGTGAAGAAATAGTTTCCATAGAAGCTAACTGTTCTTCTGTAGATGCTGACACTTGCTGAGTTGCAGCTGCTGTTTGTTGTGCAGCGGCTGAAATATTTGATATAATATCTAGTATTTCGTTTTTCTTTTTAGCCATATCATAGTTATATTCTTTTATTTCTGAAACTTTGTCAACTAAATTTCTTATAGAAATTAATATTTTATTAAATATTTTTTCAGTTTCTAATACTGCTAAATCTTGCTCTTCAACAATAACTCTTGCATTTGCCATTGCATCTACAGCAATTTTTGATTGATTTTGTATACCTTCTATTAAAGCCTTTATTTCTTCTGCTGCTTTTGATGATTGTTCTGCCAATTTTCTTATTTCCTCAGCAACAACTGCAAATCCTTTCCCTTGTTCTCCTGCTCTTGCGGCTTCTATAGCTGCATTTAGAGCGAGAAGATTTGTCTGTTCTGCTATTTGTGATATTGTATCAGTAATTACTCCAATTTCTTCTGAACTCTTATCTACTTTTTGAACTATCTCATTCACTCTCATAGCTGCTTTACTATTTTCTCTTGTTTTTTCTATTAGCACTTTGACTTGCTCTAATCCATCATTGCTAAGTTCGCTCGTTTCTTTTGAAATGTTATTCATTTTTTCTGTTGTATTAAGTACTATATCTATAGCTTTTGCTAATTCATTAGCATTAAAAGAACCTTTTTCAGTATCTTTAGCCTGCTCTGTAGTACTTTTTGCAACTTCCTCTATTGTCTTAGCTATTTCATCAGATGCTATTGTTGCTTGCTGCGTTGTTGCAGCTAAAGATTCTGATGCTTCATAAACAGTATTTGAAGCCTTCTTAACTTCTTTAATCAAATTACTTATATTATCAATCATATTATTAAAGCTGTTCGCTATTTGACCAAATTCATCTTTTGTCTTCAATTCTGCTTTTGACGTTAAATCTCCTGTCGAAGCCTTTTCAATAGCTACTTTGACTTTATTCAACTGTTTAGCTACTTTCCCTGATATAATTAACGAAATAATAACTGCTAATATTATCCCTATTAATATACCATATAATACAAAATGCTTTATTATATCTGTATCTTGTAGTAATTCATTTTCCTCCATAGAAGCCATGAGTTTCCAGCCTGTTTTTTCATTTGTTGTAAAACTTAAAAATTTATTCTTTCCTTCAAAAACATATTTTGAAAATCCTCTATTATTTGTCTTCGCAGTCGGCCAAAATTCTAACTTAGGAATCATATCACTATTACCTATTTGTTTTGGATCAGGATATGCTATAAGAGTACCATTTTCATCCGTAACAAAAACATATCCTTTTTTACCAACAGCTATACCCGATAGCTTTTCTGATAAATGCTTAAGATTCATACCTATACCTATAACTCCTACAACATTACCATTATTTATAACAGTTTTAGATACTGTTATAGCTACTTCACCTGTAACTGCATCTTTATAAGGCTTTGTCCACATTACTTTGCCTTTGTTTTCTAAAGCTATCTTATACCATGGTCTAGTCTTATGGTTATAATTATTTGGTAACTTTACATTTGGGTATATATACATATCTCCACTTTCTGTACCAAAATATATGTTCATTATCTCAAGATTATTTTCCTTAACACTTTTTAATAACTCCATAACTAGCTTTTCATTATTCAAATTCTCTTCGTATATCATATTTTCTTGATTAAAAACAATATTCTTATTATCTATATTCTTAAAACTCACATTATCAGCTAATATTGAAACTAATTTCTCCATCCTTGTTAAATGCTCATTTAAATATTTATTAACTCCGTCTATATTTTGTTGTGTAGTAATTCTAAAATTACCCTCTAATATTTCAAAAGATTTCCGGTAAGTAAAATAACCTAATAGGCTTAAAGGTAATATGATTACTACCATAAAAATTGATAGTAATTTAAATCTTACACTTCTAAAAATATTTTCCATTTTCAATATAATTCTCCTTTCCCCTTTTATTTTTCAAAAAAAAAACTATACTCATGGGTATAGTTCTGCCTTTGATATATTTCCAACTTATATCGGCAGTCTGGCAATCTTAGGACATATGTCCCTTAGACCCATGACTTTGCGTCCCTACCTTTCGATAGGTTTGCCTTTATCGTACTATTCAATATTCAATTGATACTTTTAACCTGCTTATAAATGTTATAAATGTCATTTTATATATTCTACACCAAGCAAACAAATTCCTTTTTTTCGTCAATTTTTTTGTTGAATTTTCTATTATATAATTTATATTCATTCTTCTTTGTCATTTTATTTTCTTTTAAATCTTTTATAGAACAATTATGATATATTATAATTTATAAATATTATTATATATTGAAATATTAGATAAAAAGATATATTATTAAAATAAACTGTTAAAATATTCTAAAAATAAGGAGGTATAGTTATGGATTTAAGGTGGAGCTTAGATGAGTTATATACATCTTTTGAATCAGAAAATTTCATCAATGACATGGAAAAACTTAATAGTGTTATTAAAAAAATTAATGATTGGGCTGAAGTTAACCTCAATACTAAAGACAATACAATGCAAAAAATAGAGGAATATATAAACATACAAATAGAACTAAATACTCTTTTTGAAAAGCTAATGTCATTTGCAGAGCTTACTTCAAGTGTTGATGCTAAAAATGAAAAAGCTTTAATGGTTATTGATAAACTTCAGACTAAAATAACTGAACTAACAAAGCCAACAGTTAAATTTCAAAGATGGTTAAGCTCTATAGAAAATCTTGATGAAATAATCTCATCATCTGATATTTTAAAAGAACATGAATTCTATCTAAAAGAAATTTATAATAAAGCAAAATATCTACTTAGTGATGAAGAAGAAATATTAATTGCTAAAATGTCTAATACAGGCTCAAATGCCTGGACAAAACTTCAAAATATACTTACATCAACTCTCCTTGTAGATATTAATGTTGACGGAGAAGAAAAACAGCTTCCACTTCCTATTGTAAGAAATATGGCATACGACAAAGATCCTAATATTAGAAAAACAGCCTATGAAGCTGAATTGAAAGCATACAAAAAAATAGAAGAATCTTCAGCAGCATGCCTTAATGGTATAAAAGGTGAAGTCCTTACTATATGTGAAATGAGAGGATATAGTTCCCCATTAAATATGACACTAATTGACTCGAGAATGGATAGAGAAACACTAGATGCTATGCTTTCTGCAATAAAAGAAAGTTTACCTACTTTTAGAAAATACTACAAAAGAAAGGCTGAACTTCTAGGCTATAATAACGGTCTTCCTTTCTATGAACTATTTGCTCCTATGGGAGAAATTGATATGAATTTTACATATGATGAGGCTAAGGATTATATAGTAAAGAATTTTAGAAGCTTTAGTGAAAAATTAGCTACATTTGCTGATACTGCGTTCAAAAATAGATGGATAGATGCAGAACCAAGAGAAGGTAAAAGAGGAGGAGCGTTCTGTTCAAACCTTCATCCTATAAAACAAAGTAGGATTTTATCTAATTTTACTGGCAGTTTCAGCGATGTTATAACACTTGCTCATGAATTAGGTCACGGCTACCATGGAGATTGTTTAAAGGATGAAAGTATATTAAATAGCGACTACCCTATGCCATTAGCTGAAACAGCTTCTATCTTCTGCGAGACTATAGTAAAAAATGCTGCATTAAAAGAAGCTACTGAAAAAGAGGCTTTTTGGATATTAGAACAATCTATCTCTGATGCAGGACAAGTTATCGTTGATATTTACAGCCGTTTCTTATTTGAATCTAACTTATTTGAGAAAAGAAAAGACCATGCCCTATCTGTAAGAGAACTAAAAGAACTTATGTTAGATGCTCAAAAAGAAGCTTACGGTGATGGTTTAGATGAAAATTACTTACATCCATATATGTGGGTTTGTAAACCGCATTACTATGAAGCCGCTTATAACTTCTATAACTTCCCATATGCTTTTGGATTGTTGTTTGCAACTGGATTATATGCAGAATATTTAAAAAAGGGAGAAGCATTTGTTGAAGAGTATGATAACTTGCTTGCAGCTACAGGAAAAAATAATGCTGTAGATGTAGCAAAATTAATGGGCATAGATATAAGGTCAGTAGATTTTTGGAGAAGCTCTTTGAAGTTAATTGAAAAGGATATTGAAAAGTTTATCGAATTAAGCAAATCAAATATACTATAGAGTCAAGGAATAGTTCCTTGACTCTATTTTATAAAAAATTCTATTAATAGAATAATAAATAATAAACCCGCTGCTATGGATAATACTCTTGGTATTACTATTCTATACATAGCTATCGTAAGAGCTATTACATCTCTCCAGCCTAAACGTACATCATCATTTTTATCCATTTATAACACCACCATTTATTTACAAATATTATTTAATAAACTACATTTTATCAACAAAATGGCATGCAACAAAATGTCCTGATTCTACTTCTTTTAATTGAGGTACTTGCTCTTTACATATATCTTTTACATATTGACATCTTGTATGGAATTTACATCCTTTTGGAGGATTTGCTGGACTCGGTACATCTCCCTCTAATATAATTCTTTCCTTTTTAACCGTTGGATCTGAAATAGGTACTGCTGATAACAAAGCTTTCGTATATGGATGCAATGGATTTGCAAATAGATTTTCACTAACAGCAATTTCAACAAAATTACCTAAGTACATAACTCCTATACGATCACAGAAGTATTTTACAACACTTAAATCGTGTGATATAAAAAGATAAGTTAAGCCGAACTGTTCCTTAAGCTCCTGCATTAACGTTAAAACCTGAGCTTGAATTGAAACATCTAGTGCCGCTATAGGCTCATCACATACTATAAACTTTGGTTTCAAAGCTAATGCCCTTGCTATGCCTATCCTCTGTCTCTGTCCTCCACTAAACTCATGTGGATATTTATTTATATAAGCAGCTCTTAGTCCACATAATTCTAATAATTCTTTAGCTAAATCTATTGCTTCTTTTCCTTTTGCAATACCATGTTTCTTTAAACCTTCTGATACTATTGAACCAACATTCATCCGCGGATCTAAAGAAGCATATGGATCTTGGAAAATTATCTGCATATCTTTTCTAAGCCGTCTCATTTCTTCTTTGTTCATATACTTTTTTTTCTCAACGTCAAATATTACCTTTCCCTCAAATTTAACTGAACCCGCTGTAGGATTAAGTAGTCTCAAAATAGTCCTCCCTGTCGTTGATTTGCCGCATCCTGATTCTCCAACTAATCCAAAAACTTCCCCTCTTTTTATCTCAAAAGAAATACCATCAACAGCTTTGACATCTCCTATTTTTCTCGATAATACTCCACCTGTAATTGGAAAATATTTTTTCAGATTTTTAATTTCTATTATATTGTCTGTCACTACTTGGTACCCCCTTTACTATGTAGCCAGCATCTCACCTTGTGTCCAGATTTTATTTCTACTAGTTCGGGCATCTTTTCTTTACAAATATCCATAGCATAATCGCATCTTGGTTCAAAAGCACATCCTTTTGGCATATTAAATAAACTTGGAACCATACCTCTTATACACTTTAATTTTTCGTCTTTACCTATTAAAGAAGGTCTTGAATTAAGTAATCCTATTGTATATGGATGCTTTGGATTTTTAAATAAATCGATAACATTTGCTTCCTCTACAATTTTGCCAGCATACATAACTACTACATCATCTGCCATCTCTGCTATAACACCTAAGTCATGAGTTATAAACATAATCGCTGTTTTAAATTCGTCCTTTAATTTTCTAATTAGATCGAGAACTTGTGCCTGTATTGTAACATCTAATGCTGTTGTTGGTTCGTCTGCTATTAATAGTTTAGGATTACAACTCAATGCCATGGCTATCATTACTCTTTGCCTCATTCCTCCACTTAACTGATGAGGATACTCATCTATAACCTTCTCCGCTCTAGGTATACCAACCATTTTTAAAAGCTCGATACATTTCTCTCTATTTTGTTTACCTTTTAAATTTAAATGAAGTTCTAAAACTTCCCCAATTTGATCTCCTATAGAAAACACAGGATTTAATGCGGTCATTGGCTCTTGGAATATCATTGCAATTTCATTTCCTCTCAACATTCTCATTTCATCTTCAAAAAGTTTTAAAAGGTCTTTCCCATCAAAAAATATTTTCCCCTTTTCTATAAAACCATTTGGTTTCGGAACTAATCTCATTACTGAAAGTGATGTAACACTTTTTCCGCATCCAGACTCTCCTACTATACCTAAAACTTTCCCCTTTTTAACCACAAAATCTACATCATTAACTGCTGTAATCTTGCCATGCGATGTATTGAAGCTTGTCTTTAATCCCTCTACTTTTAGTAATATTTCTGACAACTCTTACACCTCCTACTGTTTTAACTTTGGATCTAGTGCATCTCTTAATCCATCACCTAAAAGGTTAATTGACAATACTGTAATAAATACCAATATTCCTGGAGGAATCCATAACCACCAATGTAATCTAAGCGAACGCATAGACTGTGCAGCCGAAAGCATATTACCCCAACTTGGCCTTGGCTGTTTTACTCCTAATCCCAAGAAACTTAGGCCCGCTTCGCTTAATATACCACCAGCTATTCCAAGCGTAACAGCTACAATAATAGGAGCAAAAACATTAGGTAATATATGATTAATAATTATCTCTTTAGAGTTTAGTCCAAGTGCTCTTGCTGCCTCTATAAACTCTCTTTCTTTAAGCGATAATACTTCTGCCCTTACTAGTCTAGCTATTCCAGTCCAACTAAGAATTCCCCTTATAAGCATAACATTCCATATACTAGGTCCAAGTATAGCTGCCATTGTAATAGCCATTACAAAGAATGGAAAACACAAGAAAATATCTACTATTCTCATTATAAAGTTATCTACCCAACCTCCAAAATAACCTGCTATAGCTCCTAGTGTAACTCCAATAACTGCTGCTATACCAGTTGAAACTAGTCCAACACTTAATGAAACTCTTGCTCCATAAATTAATCTAGTATACACATCTCTACCTAATTCATCTGTTCCTAACCAATGTTCTTTAGATGGCGGTTCAAACACTCTTAATGGGTCTATTGTATCTCTACCATGTGTTGTAACAAGCGGTGCAAATATAGCTAAAAAAACAAGTATAGCTAAAACCGTAAACCCAAACATTGCTAACTTATTTTTTTTGAGTCTATCAAATGCAAGTTGCCAAGGAGATACTCCCTTTTCGTATTGTATAAATCTATTATTTTCTACTACTGATTTAGCATCTGCCACTTTTCTCGCCCCCTTTTTCATTTAACTGTATCTTATTCTTGGATCTATAAATGCATAGACTATATCAGCAAATAAATTAGCAATCAATACACAAAGTGCAATAAGCATATTACTTGCCATAATAAGAGGATAGTCCCTATTTAATACTCCTTGATACATTAAAGTTCCCATACCTGGCCATGCAAAAACAGTTTCAGTAAGAATTGCACCTGATAATATAAATCCTAATGACAAACTCAATATAGTTACAACTGGTATAAGTGCATTTCTAAGTGCATGTTTATAGATAACAACTTTTTCATTTAAACCTTTTGCTCTAGCTGTACGAATATAGTCTTGTCTTATAACTTCAAGCATACTAGAACGTGTATACCTCATTGTACTCGCTATTTCGAGTAAAGTTAAAACTATTAAAGGCAGTGCCATATGATGTAATAAGTCTAGGAATGCTCTTAATCCTGTATAATGAGCACCTGCTGTCCTAATTCCCGATATAGGAAATAATCCAAGATCAAATGCTAAAAACTTAATCAATAGGAGAGCCAAGAAAAATGCAGGTATAGAAATGCCTATAAATGCAAGTATCGTAACTATATAATCAAAAATGGAATACTGTTTAGTCGCAGAAATAACTCCTATAGGTACAGCTATTATCGTACTTAAAAGTAAAGCAGCAAGAGATAAAATAAAAGTATTACCTATTCTTCGTCCTATTACATCAGTAACAGGAACCTTATATCTAATCGAATACCCTAAATCACCTTTAATTGCTCTACCTACCCACTTTACATATTTAACTGGAAGTGGATCATAATATCCTATGGCTTTAAGCATTCTCTCTTTGTCTTCTGGCCTAATTTTGGGGTTTATCATATGTTGGTAAGGATTTCCTGGCATGCTGTTTATTAATGCAAATAAAATAATAGATAACCCAAACATGATTGGTATCATAATTAACAGCCTGCGTATGATATACTTTCTCAAGTTCGTACCCTCCTTTTAAATAAACCTTCAATTTAAAATCAACTACAAGGTATATGATTTCTTAAAATTTAAAGACAAATTTAATTAATAGCCCAATATGGGCTATTAACTAAATCTGTAAACATAAGTCTACTTATATTTTTATGTTTTATTTCTCATAATACCACTTATGCACTTGATAATAGTCCCCAAATGTAAAGATTTGAGTTCCTTTTAGTTTAGGATTTAGTGCTCTACCTTCGTTTTGATGATATAAGAATATAGCTGGCAGTTCTTCATTCATAAGTTTAGCCCATTCTTGATATATTGGTTTTCTCTTTTCTATTTCTAGATATTTAACTCCTTTTTCCAACAACTCATCACTCTTCTTATTTACAAAACCAACGGCATTCCATCCGCCTTTTCCTACTAAATCAGAACCCCAAATACCTCTTGCATCTGGATCTGGAGTAAGTCCCCAACCCATTAGATACATTTCGAAGTCGTGTTCATCAAATACTTGTGTTGCTAATGTATCAAATTCCATAATCATAAGTTCAACCTCAATACCTATATCAGCAAGATTTTGCTGAATAAGAGGAGCAGATTTTTCTCTTACCTTATTTCCTGTTGGATACTTAAGTGTTAACTTAACAGGTTTTCCGTTTCTATACATCTTTCCATCTTTGTATTCCCATCCAGCTTCTTTTAAAAGCTCTATAGCTTTTTGTGGGTTGTATTCATACTTGTTAATTCCTGTTTTTGGTACTGCCCAGCTAGTAGGAGGTAATGGAACATTTGCTACAGTACCATGTCCTTCCAACAAGTTGTCAACTATAGCTTGACGATTTATGGCATAAGCAAATGCTTGATGAACCCTCTTATCTTTAAATATATCTAATCTGTTATTTAATCCCATATACTGATATCCATTTGAAACTATCTCTTGAACCACAACACCATTATCTTCTAAGAACTTTACATCGTCATCATTTAAACTTGATATATCCATAAAATCTATTTCTAAATTAGCCATTTGAGCAAGTGAAGTTTCTTGATTTGCTACTTGAATAATAAATCCATCTAAATAAGGTCTTCCATCCCAATAGTCTTCAAATGCAACAAGTTCACAGTATTGATCTGGTGCAAACTCCTTCATCTTGAATGGACCGGAACCTATAGGATTTCTTAATAACTCTGTAGCTTTTGATGCTTCACCAACAGGAACCTTTTCCCATATATGTTTAGGTATTATAGCTCTTGCACCTATATCTGACATAAAAGGAGCATAAACATCTTTAGTAGTAAAGCTTATAGTTCTTTCATCTATTATTTTAATGCCTGATATGTCATCTGCTTTTCCTTCATGGAATTCTTCTACTCCTACAATAGCAGTTATATCTGAATAACGAGGTCCTGTATAATCTGGATGAGCTATGAATTCAAATGTAAACTTAACGTCTTCAGCTGTTACAGGCTTACCGTCATGCCACTTAAGTCCTTCTCTTAAATAAAATGTAACTGTTTTAGAATCATCTGATACTTCCCATCTTTCTGCCATTGCTGGCTCATACTCAAGATTAGGATTCATAGTAACCATAGAATCATAAATTAAACTAATAATAGCAGCATCATAAGTATCTTCATAAAGTGATGGATGTAGTACTCCTGGAGGTGAACTCCATATAGCCCTTCTTACAACTCCCCCATATTTATCATCTTTACTAGTTTCTTTTTGCTCTTCTTCACTCTTACTAGTATCTTCACTAGCATCTTTATCAGTCTGCTGCTGCGTAGGATTGTCTGTTGGTTGATCTTTAGTACATCCTGCTAGTGTCAAAGAAAAGACTAGCACAAGTACTAATAAAATTACTGATAACTTCTTAAACATATAAAATCCTCCCCCTTATTTATTTTGCTCTTTAGCATAAATCCTTGTATTTTTCAAGGATTATACTATTTTTATTTTAAAATACTCTTAATCAAGAAATTTATATCCTGATTTTAGAGTATTTTAAAGCTTTAAAATAAGCTTGGCTATAATAATCATGTAATATATATATGCAACCAAATTTGTAATTATTATCTATCAGCTTTTTCTGTTAATCTTATTAAGACTTATATTTTGTTAATTTCTAAAGCTCATTTTAACTTAAAAACATTATTTCAAATCATATAATTTCTTATATTTCTCTTCTAAGTATTCAATTAAGTAAACAGAATTAAACTCCTCTCCAGTAGCACTCCTTAAAATCTCAATCGGCTCCTTCAATAATCCATATTTATGAATATTTTCTCGAAGCCAATATAAGATTTTAGTATAATCTCCTTTTTCAAGTAATCTATCTAAATCTATTTCATTTCTCATAGCATGAGCAAATTGTGCTGCAAATGCATCTCCTAATGCATATGACGGAAAATATCCAAACATTCCACTTGACCAATGAACATCTTGAAGAACTCCCTCAAAATCATCAGTTGGCACAATACCTAAATACTCCTCCATCTTCTCATTCCAAATTCTTGGTAAATCCTTTACATTTAATTTACCTTCAAAAAGTGCTTTTTCTACTTCATATCTAACCATTATATGTAGAGAATAAGTAAGCTCGTCAGCTTTAATCCTAATTAACGATGGTTTTGATTCGTTTATAGCTTCATAGAATTGTTCTAATGAAATATCTGAAAGCTGTTCTGGGAATGTTTCAACTAATTTAGGATAAAAATACTTCCAAAAGCTTATACTTCTTCCAAAGATATTTTCAAACATTCTAGATTGCGATTCATGAATACCTGATGAAGAACCATTAGCTAACAAAGTACCAGATAAAGCCTCATCATAATTTTGTTCATAAATAGCATGTCCACCTTCATGTATAGTGCTAAATATAGCAGACATAACATCATTTTCATAGTAATGCGTTGTTAGTCTTACATCACTTGGATCTAATCCCAAAGTAAAAGGATGTTCACTTTCTTTTAACATACCTGCATTCATATCAAACCCTATTTTTTCTAATAAATACATAGAAAATTTTCGTTGTTTATCAATAGGGTAAGATAGCTTAAGAAAATCATTTTCTATCGTCTTATTGCTATTTTGTATCTCGTGTACAAGAGGAACTATCCTCTTTTTTAATAATTCAAAAAAACTATCAAGTTTATCAACAGTCATACCTGGTTCATAATCATTTAATAAAGTATTATATGGATGTCCTTCATATCCCCTATAATCTATAAACTTGCGCAAATATGAAATTATCTCTTCTAAATATGGAGCAAATAACTGAAAATCAGATTTTCGCTTTGCCTCTTCCCATACAATATTAGATTTTGTGCAAAGTTTAGTATATTCCTGTAACTCATCCATAGGAATTTTAATTAAACGATTATATTCCCTATTTACCTTCTTTAAAAGTCCCTTTGTAACCTCATCTAGTTCACCTTTGAATTTTTCTAATGTAATTAAACACTCTTTCATTTCATCTGAAATCAACATTTTATGAGCTTCGCTTCTTATGATTCCTAACGATTTAGCACGAACATTTATGCCTTTTTTTGAAGCACCTGTAAGACCATCCCAATAAACAACTGATGATACATAATTCATCGCATATAAACGATCTACAAGATTTCTAAACTGCTTTTTGACCTTTTCTATATCCATTCGCTCACCTCTTATCATGTTATGTTAAATAAAGGTATACCTTACCTTTATTTACTAAAATTCAAATTGTTTTTTATAATCTATAGGAAATTATAAACTGTATTAATTTGTGGATAATTTTGAATATAATTTCCGTAATGGATTTCAACAAAATCTTCTTTGATTATTTTAATCGAAGATTTTGTTCTATTCTATATTTACTTTCAAATTCCTGCTGAATTTTTAAACTTTTTTGAAATTTCAGAATATTTATTGCAAAAAAAATAAATTTCAACTATTAGCCACATTTTATACTTGAGACAATATTTTTTCTGCTACTTCGTCTAAATCTTTACCATTTATATGTGCTTTTTCATATGCTTCTCCTATTTTCGCAGTTTTACAACCAGCTTTCAAACCCGCAATAATATCTGTATCCATGTCCCCTATCATCCAACTTTGACTTAAATCTATATTATACTTTTCAGCAAGTTCTAAAATCATCCCAGGTTTAGGTTTTCTACATTCTGATTTTCTATAAAAGTCGGGACAAAACTTAATCTCTTTAATCTCACAGTACGGCTTAAGCTCTTCTATGAGCTTTTTATGTATCTTATCTAAATCTTCTTCTGTTATATATCCTAATTCAATTCCACCTTGATTAGTAACTATAAATAATGTGTATCCGGCATCATATAATTTTTTTAAACCTCTTTTAGCCGATTCGTAAATTATCAAATCTTCTGGCTTGTTTACATGTTTGCTGTTATCATTTATAACTCCATCCCTATCTAAAAATATAGCTTTCATAAGTAAAACCACCCCTAAAATAAATTTTTTCTTGATTTAATATACCTCTCCATATCATTAATATACCTTAAACTAATTTCCTTTATTATTTTATTATTAACAGAATCTAGCTTTATTTCATCAATAGTCCTTATCGGCAGAACGTTTACAGATGTCCCTGTCATAAAAGCTCCATCTAAATTTTTCAATTCATCAATATGTATATTCCTCTTTATAATTTCTATTCCAAGCTCTTTTGAAACTTTTAATACTTTTTCTCTAGTTATTCCCTGTAAAACCTCACCTTCTGGTGCTGTGTATACCTTGTCATCTATAACAAAAAATATATTAGAACGACTGCCTTCAGTAATATATCCATCTTCATTAACTAAAAGAGCTTCAAATGCATTTTTATCTTCTAACTCTTTTTTTACTCTTTCTTTAAAACTCATATTTACTATTTTAGCATTAGGATTTTCTCTTACAATATTGAAAAGGATTGTATGTATACCATTTTCATATACTTCTTTTTCTGGATAATAACTTTTTATAAAATATGCCAAAAATAGCTGATTACTTTTATTAAGATCGCTAAACATTAATTTTATATTTAAATTTGGAAAGTTATTTACAGTAATCAATTTTTTAATTTCATCTAATATTTCATCATCTGACTTTTTTATTTTAAACCCAAGTAATTCTGCCGATTTTCTCATTCTCATCAAATGCTCTTCTACATACAAAGGAACACCATCTATAACTCTAATAACTTCATATATAGATGGTGATTTTATTAAATCAGATATATTGACTTCTTTAGTCAAACAAACCTTATCATCAACAATACAAAAATCTAAATATAATTCATTTAACATTTCTATCACCTCACAGTTTTTCATATCTTAATCATATACTTCTTCGTCAAATTTTCATCCTCTCCTCAAAGCCTTCAGAATATCAATCTCATAGCTCTCCTTCACTTTTTTAAGAAGCTCTATACCACAATCACAATAATATTTCAAATCTCTTTTCAAATAATCTTTAAATATGTCGTTTAAAAACTGGTTTCTATCCATTTTACTTCTAATTTCAGCCTTAACCCTATATATAAGTCCTAATTCATAAGGACTTTTTAACTTTTTAGAAAAAGAATCTGCTCTTTTTAGACATTCTAAAGCCTCTCTATACTTACCTTCTTGTATATATAGAAGTGCCATATATCCTTCAGCTGTTGAACGTCCCCAAAGTGTATCAATCTGATTATATACATTTAACGCCTTTCTTAAATACTGTCTAGCTCTATGATAATCTCCCATGTCATAAGCTGCTTGTCCTGCATTTGTCGTAAATATTGTAAGCCCTCTTATTACTTTTTTATCTTCACAGATTTTAATAGCTTTATCATAATAATTTAAAGCCGTTGAAAAACTCATGTTATGCCTTCTTATCTCACCTATATAGTTATAAGCGGCTGCTATATTTAGTGAATACCTATCTTCATTTTGATTAAGTATTGTAAACATTTTTATAGACTCTTTCAAAAGTTCTTCAGCTTTTATGTATTCACCAGTCATAATCTTATTTACACCTTTAAGTCTTAATAAAATAGCTATATCCTTTTTATATTCCAACTGTCTTGCAAGCTTTAACCCTAAATCCAGATACTTTTTCATAATATCGTTATTATGAGTTTGAATAGCATAATATATCATCTGTCTATAACCTTTCAAAGCATATTTGTATTCTCCAATCTCAATAGACTTACTTATAACTTTCTTTATATAATCAATTCCTCTGTCATATTCACCTTCTCTTATTAAATATCTACCCTTCATATGAAAAAACGCTATCTCGAGTTTTGTAATATCTTCAGTTAAACCTTCCTTTTCCTTTACTTCCTCAAGTAATTTCTCAATATCATCTAAATACTTAACAGCTCTATCTTTTGTTATATACAAATACCCTTGGTCCTTAACTGGCATATTTGTTAATTCAGGAAAAAGCTCATGGCTGAAATCTAAGTATCTATCAACATTCTTTATGCTATACTTTAAAGTAGCTAACTTATTACCTCCATTAGAAAAATGGTATATAAGCTTTGGATATAAAAGCATATCGCTGTTATTATTCTTTAAACTACCCTCTAATATAAGTCCAACTTTATTATGAAGCAGTCTTCTCATAGCCTTAGGTTGTTCAAAATATACAAACTCTCTTAATTTTTGATGTGTAAATTTATAACTTATCCTATCTTCTTGAATTATTTCCTTGATTATATATTTATTTTTTAATTCTTCGATAATTTCAATAATTTCAAACTCACTTTTTCCACTTACTTCTTTTATAATATCTAAACTTGCTTCATCAAAAAATAGCGAAATAATATTTATTATTTTCCTACCATCATCAGAAATATCTAACAATCTGCTTCTTAGTATATCTTGGATTTTTGAAGTCATAAAATTTATATTACCTTTTTCTTTTACTGTGTTCAGAAATTCTACTAGAAAAAAAGTATTGCCTTCCGTTTCTTCATAAATCCTATTTTTCAATTCTTCAGTAAATTTATATCCTGGAAGAGCTTTGTTTAAAAAATCTTCTACCTCACTTTTTGTAAACCTACTTAAACAAATTTTCTCTAACTTATTATATTTACTCAAAAGTGCTGTAAACTTCTCAATCTTATAACTATATACATTTCTTAAAGTCCCCAATAGATTTATAGTATTATTTTCATCATGTAAAATTAATTTACTAAGTAAAGATAAACTCATATCATCCATCCAATGCAAATCTTCAAATACAAGTAATATTTTCTTTTTTCTAGAAACTTTTTTGAAAATACTTAAAATTACATCTTCAACAACCTGATATTTTAAACTATCTATTTTTTCAACTGGGTTTATATTAAGCTGTATTGATTCATCTGCAAATACAGGAAATATACAAGAAATAATGTTTTTCCACAAAACTGGAACATCTATCTTCTCAATTTTGATAATACTGATAAGTTTATCAAGTATAGTATTCCATGGTTTAAGCAAATAATCTTCTTCTACTTGATAACAGTTAGCTTCAATTATATATACATCTTTCTTATCCACCATACTTAAAAATTTATCCTTAAGCTTCGTTTTACCTATTCCAGCTTCTCCTATTATAAGGACTGACCTTGAATTTCTGCCGTATACAAATTCTTTGTAATTTCTCTCTAAAAACTGAAGTTCCTCATTTCTTCCATAGAAAAATTCTTTATTACTTAAATCTTTCTTTCCCTTTGAATTCCTCATAAGTAAAATATTTTCATAAAGCTCCTTAGTTTCTGACTCAGGCGTTATTCCTAATTCATCAACCAATCTCTTTAATAACTTGCTATAAATATCAATTGCTTTGTTATAAGCTCCTTTGCTACTATAAAACTCCATCAAAATTCTATGTGCCTTTTCATCAAATTCATCAGCTTCAATCAGCAATTTTGCATATTTTTCAACTAAATCATATTCTTTTTTAAATTGGCTCTCATTTATCCTTTTATAGAGTTTCGATATATATATTTCTTTAAAGTTCTCTCTTGTATTTATCAACCATTCATCAAATTTCTGAGCATCCTTAACCAAAAATCCCTGTAAAAATTCTCCTGAATACGCTTCAATATCATTATCACTATCAGATAAAAAAATATCTAAATCTGTATGTAAATCTATTTCAGGATTTAACATAACAATATGCTTTTGTGGAGATATAATAATATCCATATCAAAAGATTTTCTTATTTTATACATTGTATTTCTCAAATTCTTTTTTGCTTTCTTTTCTGGAAATTCTCCCCACAAAAGAAAGGCTAACTCATCTCTAGTTGCTTTTCTATTTACTACTAAATAATAAAACAAAGCTTCTGCTTTTCTTAAAGGGAAAGTTATTTTTTTACCGTTCTTCATTACAGTAGGAATATTAAACATCTTTACATGTATTGAAGCCATATAATCCCACTTTCACTTTTTTTGAATATATTTCGACTAAATATATTAAAATCCTTTTTTAAGCTATAGGCAAACTCATGTTTTTTGTGTTTAAAAAATTTTTTAAAAAAATACTTGAATCTATAAAAGTTTATGATATTATATATATGTGCAACGCTTTTGAAAATAAATTTTTATCTCTTTACTGTTAAATATGTAAAAGCATGTTATTTTTTTGATGCTTTATTGTTAAATTTTTAACTATGTCTCATGTCTTAGATTTTTAGAAAAAAAGACATCAATTATATCTGTAAATATACAAACACATGCTATTTTTTTGATGCTTTATTGTTAAATTTTTAACTATATTTTAATATTCTAAAAATTTTTAAGAGAGAGGTGGCAATTATGTCTGTTAAAAATGTAGAAGATTTAATGAAAAAACTAAAAGAAATAAGAGAAGCTCAAAAGAAATATGCTACTTATACTCAAGAACAGGTAGACGAAATTTTTAGACAAGCTGCTATGGCTGCAAATAATGCTAGAATTAAACTTGCAAAAATGGCAGTTGAAGAAACTGGTATGGGAATTGTGGAAGATAAGGTAATAAAAAACCATTTTGCATCTGAATATATTTACAATAAATACAAAGATGAGAAAACTTGTGGTGTTATTGAGAGAGATAACTCCTTTGGTATTACAAAAATTGCAGAACCAATAGGTGTTATAGCTGCAATTGTACCAACTACAAATCCAACTTCAACTGCAATATTCAAAGCACTTATCGCACTAAAAACTAGAAATGGTATAATATTTTCACCTCACCCAAGAGCAAAAAAATCAACAATAGCTGCAGCAAAAATAGTATTAGAAGCAGCAGTAAAAGCTGGAGCACCAGAAGGAATTATTGGATGGATAGACGAACCTTCTGTAGAACTTTCCCAATATGCTATGAGAGAATCTGATTTAATCCTTGCTACTGGTGGGCCTGGAATGGTTAAAGCAGCTTATTCATCAGGTAAACCAGCTATAGGTGTAGGTGCAGGAAATACTCCGGCTATAATAGATGAAACTGCACATATAAAAATGGCAGTAAACTCAATACTTCTTTCAAAAAGTTTCGATAATGGAGTTATCTGTGCTTCCGAACAATCTGTAATAGTTATAGAAGATATTTATGATGAAGTTAAAAAAGAATTTGCAGAAAGAGGGGCTTATTTATTAAAGAAAAATGAAGTAGACAAAATTAGAAAAATTATTTTAGTTAATGGCTCTATAAATCCAAATATAGTTGGTCAATCAGCATGTAAAATAGCTGAAATGGCAGGAATTAAAGTCCCTGAAAGCACTAAGGTTCTTATTGGAGAAGTTGAATCTGTAGAAGCTGATGAACCTTTTGCCCATGAAAAATTATCACCAATCCTTGCTCTATACAAAGCAAAGAATTTTACAGAAGCACTTGACAAAGCTGTAAAACTCGTTGAACTTGGCGGTTTTGGACATACTTCAGTATTATATACTGATCAAATTAAGTCAAAAGATAGAATTGCAAAGTTTAGTGAAGTAATGAAAACTGGAAGAACAATAATAAATATGCCTTCTTCTCAAGGTGCTATAGGAGATATATACAATTTCAAACTTGCTCCTTCTTTAACTCTAGGCTGCGGTTCTTGGGGTGGAAACTCAGTATCAGAAAATGTTGGAGTAAAGCATCTTTTAAACATAAAGAACGTAGCCGAGAGGAGAGAAAATATGCTTTGGTTTAGAGTTCCAGAAAAAATATACTTCAAATATGGTTGCTTAGCAATGGCATTAAAAGAATTAAAAGATATGAATAAAAAGAAAGCCTTCATTGTAACTGACAAAGTTCTTTATAATTTAGGCTTTGTTGATAAAATTACAAAAGTGCTAGAAGAAATACAAATAGACCATAAAGTATTCTTTGATGTAGAACCAGATCCAACTTTAGCTACTGCTAAAAAAGGTGCTGAAGAAATGAGAAGTTTTGAACCTGATACAATTATAGCTCTAGGTGGAGGTTCACCAATGGATGCTGCTAAAATAATGTGGGTAATGTACGAGCATCCAGAAGTTAGATTTGAAGATTTAGCAATGAGATTTATGGATATAAGAAAGAGAGTATTTAAATTCCCAAAAATGGGCCAAAAAGCTATGATGGTAGCAATACCAACTTCAGCTGGTACAGGTTCTGAAGTAACTCCTTTTGCAGTTATAACAGACGAAAAAACTCAAATTAAATATCCACTAGCCGATTATGAACTTACTCCAGACATGGCTATTGTAGATGCAGAACTCATGATGAATATGCCAAAAAGTTTAACAGCAGCTTCTGGTATTGATGCATTAACTCATGCTATAGAAGCATACGTATCTGTATGTGCTTCAGAATATACTAACGGAATGGCCCTAGAAGCTATTAGACTAATATTCAAATATTTACCACAAGCATATAATGATGGCCCAAATAATATAAAAGCTAGAGAAAAAATGGCTCATGCTTCGACTATGGCAGGTATGGCATTTGCTAATGCTTTCTTAGGAGTATGCCATTCAATGGCTCATAAATTAGGTTCTATGCATCATATACCTCATGGTATAGCAAATGCTCTATTAATTAATGAAGTTATTAGATTTAATGCTGTAGATAATCCTAGAAAACAAGCTACATTCCCACAATATAAATATCCAAATGCTAAATGGAGATATGCTAGAATTGCCGACTATTTACAATTAGGTGGAAATACAGATGATGAAAAGGTAGAACTTCTAATTAAAGCTATTGATGATTTAAAAGCTAAATTAAATATACCAAAAACTATAAAGGAAGCGGGAGTTTCTAAACAAAAATTCTTTGCAACATTAGATGAAATGAGCGAAAAGGCATTTGATGATCAATGTACAGTATCTAATCCAAGATATCCTTTAATTAGTGAAATTAAACAAATGTATATAAATGCATTTGGAGAAATAAAGAAATAATCTTGATAAACCCACGATGTAAAAAATCGTGGGTTTAATTTTATCTTTAGCAGGAAATTTTTAAAGAGATATAGAATACAGATATAGCAAAAAATACATTTATTTTAAATCTTTATTAATTTGTTAATTGTTTTAAAAAAAACAGAGAGGTAAAATGTAAAACAAAATAAAAAAGGTTGGAAATACAATCCTGAAAAAAGACTAGGTCGATTGTTAATCTTCGAAAAAGATGGTAAGTCTAAAGGAATGTCGTATCCTAGATTTATAGGAATTAAATGGTAAGGAGATAATTGATATGAAACTTAAAAATAAATTATTTACTATTCTAATTATAGTTATTGTTTTAATATTCGGATTTACAACATTTAAATTTATTCATATAAAAACTTACAGCTAAATAATGTTAGTGAAATAAACTTAGAAAAATTAATCGAACCATATTTGAAAGATAATTCTAAAATTGATTTTAATAAAATTATTCCCTTCGATTGGGATGAAATATATATCTTTGAGCCATATATTCCAAGAGAAAAGATATTTAATACAGTTGGTTCCAAATGGATTTCTTCAGATACAACATTTATTGAATACCTATTTAGTGAGAGTACAGGTTTATATACAGCCAATTTAAAAAAGATTGTCTTTTTAAATAATAAAAAAGTTATTTATGATACAAATTATAATAAATATACATTTGATTTTTCTGAGAACTACTATTCAAAACAAAATCATGTTTTTAATATAAAAAGAAAAAAAATAGATAATATGTATATATTTATTTTTTACGCTAAATAATAGACTCCGAACTTAAACTCGGAGTCTTTTATTAATAATTATCATTTTATTTTCAATCTAGATCGATTTATAATTTTTGTCCCTTCCTATTGTTCCTGACACTAGAACTGTTAACGGTATAGTTAAAATAAGCCCTATACTTCCTGCTAATGCCCTAACAACTTCAGAAGCAATCATATCTCTATTTATTATTTCAACAAACGAAAAATTATATGCTAAAAATAGAAGCATTAAATGAATTGCTCCACCAGCATATGCCAATATTAAAGTATTTGACATAGTTCCCATAATATCTCGTCCCATATTCATACCAGATTTAATTAAATCCTTTGTGCTGATTTCTGGATTAACAGCCTGCATTTCGTACATAGCTGAAGAAATAGACATACTTACATCCATTACAGCACCTAATGCCCCTAATATAATTCCTGCAAAAAGCAACCCTCTAAAATTAAAACTTATATTTTGAGGAATAAACATAAGCATTTGTGCTTCTTCATTACCTAATCCCGTAAGTTTAGCCATTGTACCAATACTTAATGCTATCAGACCAGCAATCAATACTCCACCTGCAGTACCTATTATAGCACATAAAGTTTTTCTATTTACTCCACTTATAATTAACAGAGTTATAATAATCACACCTATACTAACAACTACAGATACCAACACAGGATTATATCCTTTTAATATCAAAGGTAGTAGTATTTTAACAACTGCTAAAATTGTTAAAGCCAAAGTTATTACCGTTTTAAAACCTTTAAACCCACCAACTAATATTAAAAGCAGTATAAAAGCTATAGCTAAATAAAGCAAATATCTATCTCTTGCAATCTCACCTATATATCCAACCAAAATATTTCCATTTTCATCTTCCTCTAAAAATAAAAGTACGTTATCGCCCTTATTTACAATAATATTGTAAACTATTCTTTCATCAATATAATTATCTACAATAATAGTTTCTCCTTTATGCTTTCCACTTGTAATTTTTACTTTTACTCTCTGATGGCGCATTTCATAACTTTGATCATAACCTTCAGTTTCCTCAATTTCATCTGACAATATCTCGATTACTTTTCCATGTACAGGTTTTAGTTCCTCCTGACTAATGTCTTGCATTTCATTTTCAAAGTCACCGTCATTACCTTCAGCAAAAACACTTACTACATTAAATGCCAAGGTAAATATAGTTAACAATACAACAATAAAAAACAATCGCCTGCTGTCATAAATCCTCATTCTGACACCCCTTTTAAAAAATATGTTATAAAACAATATTAAATCACTTTGATCTATTAGTCAACAAAAGCAATTACAAAAAAAAGAAAAAGATTCCCATCTAGATTATTATTTAAATTTAATACACATTAAAAATCTATCAAATTATATACCCTCATATCTAATAGAAATTTACAAATATCTTTTTTTATACTATCTTTGTTTTTACTACTGCACATATACTGCACATAATTATTCGTTTTCTTTCTCCATAATATATTCACATTCACTAACCCTGGTTTTACCTAATTTCTAATCAAAATATCTATAATATCATCATTCATAACCGTCCCATTCGTTGTTATAAATACTTTTATAGAATTTTTGTTTGCTGCTTTTAAAATACGATCAAGATTTTCATAAATAAGTGGTTCTCCTCCTAATAAATAACATTAATTTATCAAAACCATTATTGGCTTTCTATTTTATCTGACAAAGTTAATGAATTAACTTTTTTATTAAAATACATATCAGCATTATAACAATGAATACATCTTAAGTTGCATTTATCCGTAATATCCCAAACTAATATTTTAAGCATAATACTTCCCCACCCCAATTTATATATCTATGAAGATTTTAAAAACTGAGCATTATATATCTTTCTATATAATGTATCTCTATTAATTAATTCGTCATGTATCCCTTCTTCTACAATTTCACCATCTTTAAATACATATATTTTATCACACAACTTAGAAATAGTCGTTAATTTGTGAGCAGTAAATATTATTGTTCTATCCTCATATTTTTTTAAAATACGTTTTATAACCTTTGATGTTGTAATTGGATCTAATGAAGATGTCGATTCATCCAAAATAATTATATCAGGATTTCTTAATATTGTTCTTGCAATAGAAACCCTTTGTCTTTCTCCTCCAGATAGATTAAACCCATTTTCACCTACAGGAGTATCAAGCCCGAACGGAAGCTTTTCAAGAAACGAATCTACTCCTGCAATCCTTAAAGCCTCATTTAACTCCTCCTCTGTAGCTTGTGGATTACTAAACAGTATGTTTTCTCTTAAAGTTCCTGTAAATAAAAAAGTATCTTGAAAAACTATTCCAAATATTTTTCTTAAATTATTTAAACTTATATTTTTTATGTCATAACCATCGATAATTATTTGCCCTTTGTCAGGTTCATAAAACCTTATTAGTAACTTACACAGTGTACTTTTCCCCGAACCGCTATATCCTACAAAAGCAACCTTTTCTCCTTTAAATATATTTAATGAAATATTCTTTAAAGCAATTTTATCATTATATTTGAAAGTCAATTCTTTTATTTCTAATTTATTTTCAAAAGTATATTTATAGTCAATTTCTCCACTGTTTTCTTCCTTTTCTTCTAAAATAGAAAAAATTTTATCTGAACTTACAAACACTTGCTGCATTTGTTGATAAAACGAGAAAAAATTAATCATAGGATCTATAAGAAGTCCATTATACATCATAATAGCAGTAAGTCCTCCAATAGATAAAGTCCCAATACTTACCTTATATCCTCCAAATATCATAATAAAAGCAATTATTCCCATAAAAAATGCACTATTAATATTACTAGTAATTATTACAAATTTCTGAAGACTCAATATCTTTTTGTTCATATTTATACTTTTTTTAGACACTTCTTCACTAAATCTCTTTTCCTGACAATAAGATTTTATTTCTTTAATCCCTTTTATTCCTTCAGAAAATTTTCCCCACAATAAAGAATTCGCTTGTCTTTCATCTTCGGCCAATTTATTTATCTTAGGCCCCGTTTTAATTGCCTGCAAAGATAAAACAATTCCTATTGGAACCATTATTAAAGTGATTTGCAAATCAATTCTTGACATATAATAAAATCCAAAAATGAAAATTAAAATATCCCTGATTATAAAAGTCAATGGTTTCAACATCCCACTTACTGTTATTTTACTATCTTCTATCAATCTAACCATTAAATCACTAGTATTATTCTCAACATAAACTCTATATGGAATTTTTTGAAGTTTTGAAAATAATTCAATTCTTATTTTATGTCCAATTTGCGTTTCTAAATAAACATTTAAATATTCAAATAAAGCTCTAAATATTATATTTAACACATGTAATAATAGATAAACACAACCCGCCAAGAAAAAAGCTTTAACTTTATCTTGGGATGAACTCGTAGCAATATTTATTATTTTCTCTATGTATTTAATGGGATAAGCAGATAAAAAACTAGTCAATACTAAAGTAATAGCTAATACTATAGCCTTGCCCCAAAATTCTCTACATAACTTAAAAATTTTCAATACTTTACTAAGTGTACTTGAAGATTTCATGAATCATATCTCCTTTATATTTAATATCCTGTTTGGATTTTATTCTACTATCATCAAATCTATTTCTTATACTTTATATTTGTATTAATTTATTGTAATAGGTTTTTTTGAAATGTCCATCATATTTTTCCAACATAATCCCCTATATTTCGACTTTTATAAGAACAAAATCTTCGATTTAAATTTGTATAAGGTAGATTTTGCCCATATCCATTACGGAAATTATATTTAAAATTATCCACAATTTAAAGTAGTTTATAACGACTCTAGCATGTAAACATGCCAGATAAAGTTTCAATAAAATCAACATTAATTTTTTTAAATATAGGATTTTATTATAATTTCCTATGGATTATAAAAAAACTCCGAGCTTATATGTCCGAAGTTTTCATTTTTCAAACAATCTTTTAGAAATAATCCACGTTGCTATCCCTAAAACAGCTATAACTGCTATCGGCGAAATTAACGTAAACCATAAATAGAATTTTTCATTACTTGGTCCTATAAACAAATTAGGTACCAATAATATTAAACCTGAAATTATAAGTACTATACCACCTGATCTATTCGTTTTTCTCCATATTTCTTTGTTTGACAATGTATATTTATTACGAATGCCAAACCAAAGATTCGGCGATTTATTCGCTATTGTTCTTATGAGTAACAATCCAGCTAAAGCATAAATAAAACTTATAACGATATTTAAATAGTAGAAAAACAATCTAATCTCCCCCTTTCTGTATAAACTAATCAAATAGAGTGCATAATAATAGTGCTTTTTCATTTAGAACATTTCAGAATACGTTTTTTCTAATAATGAAAAGTTTTATCATCCATTTCATCAAATCCATATCTCCTAAATATCTATCTTTATTAAAAAATATTACCTATTCTTTACTATTTAAAATTTTCTCTATTTCTTTGTTTAACTTATCACTTATTTCCTCCATTGTTTTTGCTTCTTTCTCATATTGTTCTATTAAATTCTTTATATTTTCATTATTAATAGCATCTTCTCCCAAATTCCCCTTTTTACTAGTAATTTCTTTTTTCATTCTATCTATTTTCTTATTTATTTCTTTCAATTCTGTCTTAATATTTTCTAATTCATCTTTTTTATCTTTATCTATCTTTTTTGGTAATCTATTTTCGCTATTTACATTTTTATCTCTTATCACATTATTAGTAAAATTATTTTCTCTTTTATTGCATCCAGTTAAAATTACAGTTAGAATTAATATTAATAATAAAAAAGAATTCATAATTCTGAAATATTTTCTATTTACTAATCCCACAATATCCCCTCCAATTTTATATAAATTTACATTTAGCGTAACAGGATTTTTTTGAGATGTCAATCATATTTTTCCAACACAATCTCCTATATTTCGACTTTTAAATGCAAAAAACTTCGAGCTTATAGCCCGAAGTTTTAATATTTTTTATAACTTAACTTTTGAGAGTATTTCTTTTTCTATATTATTTACTTGAGATTCTAAACTTTCAACCTGTTTTGATACTTTAGATACAAATTCTTCATCTTTTATAGAACCTAAATTTATTTTTACATTATATAAAGCTGAAAGAACTGCAGTCCTTGCCATCATAGCCGCAACAGCTCCATCTGTAACTGCATTTTTATTACCCTTTTCTACAACCTTTGCTGCAAACTCTAATAACTTGAAAGCATCTTCAGCTACTTCAAGAGGTACTAATGCAGCAGTTTTAAAGCTTTCTTGTATAGCTTTTTTTCTAGCCGCCTTTTCTTCTTCAGTATCCTTAGGTAATTTAAAAGCAGCCATTACTTTGTTAAAAGCATCTGAATCTCTGTCTATATCGTTAACAAATTTTTCTCTGTATTTAGAACAAATACTAACTATCTCTTTCATTTCATCTTCTACATCTTCGTATCCTTTTTTACCTATAGTCAAATTACCAACCATTTCAATCAAACTAGCTGATAAAGAAGCACTCAAAGCCGCTACACTTCCTCCACCTGGAACAGGTGATTTAGAAGCTGTTTTTTCTAGAAATTCCTTAAGGTTTAAATCTTGTAACATAATGCTGCCTCCTCTTCCTTATTAAAAACTAATACACCGTTTTTAATTACTTTTTCAACAGTACTTACTCCGATATGATACGGTATGTACTTATATGACGGAAACTCAAGAATTATAATGTCTCCTTTTTTACCTACATCTATACTACCTATGCTATCAGCCCTGTCTATTGCAGCAGCTCCATTAATAGTAAGTGCTGTAATAGCCTCTTCAGTAGTCATATTCATATAAAGCACGGCTAATGCAAAAATCAGAGGTATTGACTCCGTATGACAGCTACCTGGGTTCATATCAGTAGCCAATGCAACTGCTAAATTCTGGTCTATCATGTATCTAGCTCTAGCATAAGGCTCTTTTAAGCTAAATGCAGTACCAGGCAAAAGCGTAGCAACGACCTCTTTTTCAGCCATTTGCCTTATTCCTTCATCTGATGCCTGCAGTAGGTGATCTGCTGAAACAGCTCCTAATTCAGCTGCTAACTCAGCCCCTCCTAACTGCACAATTTCATCCGCATGAATTTTTAACTTAAATCCATATTCTTTAGCTTTTTTAAGATATCTTCTAGACTGCTCAACAGAAAAAACATTCTTTTCGCAAAATATATCACAGAATTCGGCTAATTTTCTTTCAGCAACAACAGGCAATACTTCATCTATCATAAAATCTATAAATTCATCTTCTCTTCCTTTATAATCTTTTGGCACTGCATGAGGGCCTAAAAAAGTTTTTGCTATATCAATAGGATGTATATTGTCAAGCTTATCCATTACTTCTAACTGTTTAATCTCTGTTTCACAATCTAATCCATAGCCACTTTTTCCTTCAACTGTTGTTACTCCAAAAGAAAGCATAGAATCTAGCCTCTTTAATCCTGATTGGAATAGTTCTTCAAAAGAAGCCTCTCTAGTAGCTTTAACTGTACTTACAATTCCGCCGCCTCTTTTCATAATTTCCATGTAGCTATCTCCACGAAGCCTCCAAGAAAACTCTTCCGCTCTGTATCCTCCAAATACAAAATGAGTATGGGAATCTACAAAACCAGGCAATACAGCTTTATTAGTTGCATCTATTACTTTATAATCTTTTTCATTATATTCTTTAAGTATTTCCTCCGTCTTCCCTACTGCTTTAATAATTCCATCTTCTATTACTACTGCTCCATCACTGATTATCTTTAAATCAGACATCTCTTTACCTTGCTTAGCTTTAAAACCACTACAAGTAACAAGCTCGTTGGCATTCTTTATAATAATATTACCTTTCATGCAATCACTCCATTATTCTAGTTTCTAGAATTTGCTCCATAGAGAAGTCTTCTATGCCAAGGTAATATACAGCAGTATCAATTAACGCTTCCATTGGTACAAGGCCAATAATCTCACTTCCAACTATATTTACGCCATATCTTCTTGCCTCTATTCTTATAAGTTCAAAAACTCTGTAAAGTGCTGTTTTAGTATAATCTGTCATATTCATTGAAACTTGGACAATTCCTCTATCTTTAAGTTCTATCCCTATGGCCTTGCAGTATCTTAGTCCACCACTTATATGTCTAACTCTTCTCGCTATTTGATTAGCTATTTCTAGATTATCTGTAGATAGATTAACATTGAATGCAACTAGAGGCATTCTTGCTCCTACAGCAGTTACTCCAGCTGTTGGATGAACTTTATCTGGTCCAAAATCTGGCTTCCAATCTGGATCTTTGAGTTTTTCTTCCATACCCTCAAATTCGCCTTTTCTTATCTTAGCAAGATTTTGCCTTTCTGGTCTCGTAGCTGATTTTTCGTATAAGAATATAGGTAAATTATACTTTTCAGCAGCTTCTTTAGCTACTTCTTTTGATAATTCAATAGCTTCTGTCATGCTTACATTTTTAATAGGTATAAAAGGTACAACATCTATAGCTCCCATTCTTGGATGCTGTCCCTGATGCTTCGTCATATCAATTTCACGAATAGCAACTCCCATTGCCTCAATAACTGCTTCTTTAAGAGGTTCTGGCTCTCCAACCACTGTAACAACCAATCTATTATGATCCTCATCTCTTTGATAATCTAGAAGTTTAACTCCATCTTTTCCTCTGAACGGATTTACTATTTTCTCTATCTTTTCTAAATCTCTACCTTCACTAAAATTAGGTACACATTCTATTATCTTTTTCATAGCTGCCATAAATATCTCCTCCTTAAGTTTAAATTCTTATCAGCAATATGAGGGACTTAACGCCCCTCATACAGATTATTTATTCATTTTTTTAAACGCTTCATCAACAAGCCCTTTTATTAAATCTTCATCAGGAATATATGGAATTGTAATATGATCTGTTCCTTCATTCATTTTGTTATATTCAATACAAGTTTCAATAGAATTTTTATTTCTAGCCCATGCACGTCTTGCTACTCCACCCATAACGTCCCATGGCATAGCTCTTTTAATTATATTGTCTACTCTTTCACTTCCATCTAGAACCAATCCGAAACCACCATTAATAGCTTTACCTATTCCTACTCCACCACCATTATGAAGTGCTACAAGACTCATACCTCTTGCGGCATTTCCTGCAAAGCATTGTGTAGCCATTTCAGCCATTATGTTACTACCGTCTTTTATATTAGCAGTTTCTCTAAATGGTGAATCTGTTCCTCCAGTATCGTGGTGATCTCTACCAATCATTACAGGTCCAATTTCACCTTTTCTTACCATCTCATTAAATTTAAGTGCTATTTTCATCCTTCCCATTGCATCTTGGTATAATATTCTAGCTTGAGTACCTACAACTAAATTGTTCTTATCTGCATCTCTTATCCATACATAATTATCTCTATCCTGGAATCTTCTATTTGGGTCTATACATTCCATAGCAGCTTTATCTGTTTTAAGTAAATCTTCACGCTTACCGCTCAAACAAACCCATCTAAATGGACCATATCCATAATCGAATAGAAGTGGTCCCATTATATCCTCTACATATGATGGGAATATAAATCCATCTCTTTCATCTACACCATTTTTACATATTTCTTTAACTCCTGCATCATATACAGCTTTCATAAAGCTATTACCATAGTCAAAGAAATAAGCTCCTCTATCAACTAAAGTCTTTATTAATTCAAAATGACGTTTTAATGACTTGTCTACTAATTCTCTGAATTTAGCTTTATTGGTCTTAAGAAGTTCTGTTCTCTCTTCAAATGTTAATCCTTGTGGACAGTATCCTCCATCATATGCTGCATGGCATGATGTTTGGTCGGAAAGAAGGTCTATATCTATATTATTTTCAACCGCATATTCTAATAAATCTACAATATTACCATAGAAAGCTATTGCAATACCTTCTTTTCTATCCATATATTCTTTAGCTAGTTTGAATGCTTCTTCTGGATTATCTACTACTTTACTTACCCATCCTTGCTCATATCTAGTCTGTATTCTTGAATAGTCAACTTCAGCAATAATTGCCACACCATTAGCTATTTGGGCCGCCTTACCTTGAGCTCCGCTCATACCACCTAGTCCAGAAGTTACATATAAACGCCCGCTTAAATCTGCATCATCTGACAAACCGAATTTAATTCTACCTGCATTAAGTATTGTATTATAAGTACCATGAACAATACCTTGAGGCCCTATATACATCCATCCACCAGCAGTCATTTGACCATAGTTTGCAACTCCTAATGCAGCTGCTCTATGCCAGTTTTCTTGGTCATCAAACATACCTACCATTAAAGCATTTGTAATTATTACTCTTGGAGCTTCTGGTGATGATTTGAAAAGCCCTAATGGATGTCCTGATTCTATTACTAATGTTTGTTCTTGAGTCATTACTTCAAGATATCTTTTAATAAGTCTATACTGCATCCAATTCTGACAAACCTGACCTGTTTCTCCATAAGTAACAAGCTCATAAGGATAAAGAGCTATATCAAAGTCAAGGTTATTGTCTATCATAACTTGAAATGCTTTTCCCTCTATACAGTTACCCTTATATTCATCTATTGGTTTTGCTTTTATATTGCCTTCTGGTCTAAATCTATAACCGTAAATTCTACCTCTAGTTAAAAGCTCTTCTAAAAACTCTGGCGCTAATTTTTCGTGCCACTTTTCAGGTATATATCTTAATGCATTTTTTAATGCCAATTCTGTTTCTTTTTGTGTTAATGTAAATTCTCTTTTAGGTGCTCTTCTTATACCCTCAACAAATTTCGGCATTTCTGGTAATTCATCAAACATATCCTCTAATTTAATAGTCATTGCCTTGGAAATATCAATGTTTGATATCATCTTATCCCTCCCTTATTAGAATAATCCAGTTATTTCGCCATCTTTAGATATATCCATATTATTAGCTGCAGGTACTTTAGGTAATCCTGGCATTGTCATAATATCTCCTGTTAAAGCTACTAAGAATTTAGCTCCAGCGGATACTTTTATTTCTCTAACAGTTACTCTAAAGCCTGTAGGTCTTCCTTTTAATGTTGGATCATCTGATAATGAATATTGAGTTTTTGCCATACATATAGGCATTTTATCCAATCCTAATTCCTCTATCTGTTTAATTTGTTTTTCACACTTCTTAGTAAAGTCAACTCCGTCTGCACCATAAATTTCTTTAGCTATTATTTCTATTTTTTCTTTTATCGGTAAATTAACATCATATAGAGGTTTGAAATTAGAAGGTTTATTTTCTATAGTTTCTACAACTTTCTTAGCAAGTTCTATTCCACCTTCTCCACCTTTTGCCCATACTTTTGATAAAACTACTTCTGCTCCGGCCTCTTTACATTTATCGAATAATAGATTTAACTCTTTTTCAGTATCTGATGGGAATTCATTAATAGCTACTACAACTGGAACACCAAATTTTTGAACATTTTCTATATGTTTTTCAAGATTTCCAAAACCTTTTTCTAAAGCTTCAAGGTTTTCTTCATTTAATTTATCTTTTGGCACTCCCCCATGATTCTTAAGTGCTCTTACTGTAGCCACTATTACAGCACAATCTGGTTTTAATCCTGCAAATCTACACTTAATATTAAAGAATTTTTCTGCACCTAAATCAGCACCAAATCCCGCTTCTGTTACAACATAGTCTGCTAATTTTAATGCAAGTTTTGTTGCCATGATACTGTTACATCCGTGTGCGATATTTGCAAATGGTCCTCCATGTATAAATGCAGGTGTATTTTCTAATGTTTGTACTAAATTTGGTTTTATTGCATCTTTAAGTAATATTGTCAATGCTCCTGTCGCCTCTAAATCGTTTGCAGTTACTGGTTTATTATCATATGTATATGCTACTATCATATTTCCTATTCTTTCTTTTAAATCTTCTAAACTAGTTGCTAAACAAAGGATTGCCATAATTTCAGAAGCAACAGTTATGTCGAATCCGTCCTCTCTAGGAACTCCGTTTGCTCTTCCACCTAATCCTACTACGATATTTCTTAAAGCACGGTCATTCATATCAAGTACCCTTTTCCAAACAATTCTTCTAGGGTCTATATTCAATTTGTTTCCTTGATGTAAATGGTTATCAAGTAATGCTGCCAATAGGTTATGTGCTGTAGTTATTGCATGGATATCTCCTGTAAAATGTAAATTTATATCTTCCATAGGAACAACCTGGGAATATCCTCCACCTGCTGCTCCTCCCTTTACACCAAAGCAAGGACCTAATGAAGGTTCTCTAAGCGTTGTTATAGCTTTTTTACCTATCTTATTTAATCCCATGCTTAAACCTATGTTTGTTGTAGTTTTTCCTTCTCCTGCTGGAGTTGGATTTATTGCTGTAACTAATATAAGTTTTCCATCTGGTTCATTTTCTAATCTTTTTAATACATCTAATGATACTTTTGCTTTATACTTCCCGTATAGTTCCAATTCGTCCTCTAAAATATTACATTTTTTTGCAACCTCTGTGATTGGCTGCATTTTAGCATTTTGTGCAATTTCAATATCACTCGGTACTTTAACCATTTTCCCACCCTCTCCTTTTTTGTAAATTTATAAGAAATTATAAACCTTATTAAACTGCGAATAATTAATAATATAATTTCCGTTATAAATTTCAACAAAATCTACATTATAGTTAATTTAAATCGAAGATTTTGTTCTCTCTAGTTGTTATTATAATGTTTTATCGTCTCTAATTCGTCTAATTTTAATATTAATTTAAAATTTTCTGATATTTTTGCACAAAAAATAAGGGCAAAAACTAAATAGTTTTTGACATTTACTTATCTTCTTTTTCAAATTACTTACCAAACATCTTATCAACCATATTCTTAAACTCTTTAAAAAGAATTATGCCACTATTTAAGTTCTCTTCTGTACACAACACATCTACCAGACTTCTATAATACCACTCTTGTTTATCTCTGCCTCTTTTAAATCGCTGCCATACTTTTTCACCCATTTTTTTATATGATTCATACATAGTACTAACATTATGTAATTTATCTGCACATGAAACAACCTGTTCTTCAAATGAAGCAGTCTTTAGATATTCAATAGTATGTTTTTTTCTATCTTCCCATGGTAATGTTTTATCAGGTTCCGAGCATCCCTTTACAATTTTAGCTACTTTTTCACCAAATTCTTTTTGTATAAATTCTAATGTAATAGATGTGTCTTCTACAGTATCATGTAAAATTCCAGCAGCAACTATCTCTTCCGATAATCCCTCTCTTAAAAGCATCATGCCTACTGTATACGGGTGTGTAATATATGGAATATCTGTACATTTTCTAGTTTGATTTTTATGAGCCTTAGCTGCTACTTCAATAGCACGCTCAATCATAATAATTATCGCTCCTTTATTGCATATTTATATATTACATAATATCCATAACAACTATAAAAATGCAAATTTATTATTTTTAGTTAAAAAATAAGGCAATGAACCTAACCCATTGTCTTGGTGGTTCATTGCCTCGGTTTTATTTTCTTATTACATTGCTCTTCTATATATTTCCATAATTTCTTCTAAACTTGCTTGTTTTGGATTTGTAAATCCACACGCATCTTTTAATGCGTTTTCTGAAAGTGTTTTTATATCTTCTTCTTTAGCTCCTAATTCCTTTAATCCTGATGGAATACCTACATCAGCAGATAATTTTTTGATTGCTTCTATAGCTTTTTTAGCTGCTTCTTCTACTGAAAGACCTTCTATATTTTCTCCCATAGCCTTAGCTATATCTGCTAGTCTCTCAGGCACTACCTTAGCATTATATTCTTGAACGTGAGGTAATAATACCGCATTACATACTCCGTGTGGTAAATCATAGAAACCTCCTAGCTGGTGAGCCATAGCATGAACATAACCTAAACTTGCATTATTAAAAGCCATACCAGCTAAAAATTCAGCATAAGCCATTTTATCTCTTGCTTCGCGGTCTTGACCATCTTCAACTGCTTTTCTCAAATATTGAGAAATTAGCTCAATCGCCTTTAATGCACAAGCATCAGTTATAGGAGTAGCTTCAGTTGATACATAAGCTTCTACTGCGTGTGTTAAAGCATCCATTCCTGTAGCAGCAGTTAATGATTTAGGCATTTCTAACATTAATAAAGGATCATTTACTGCTAAGTTAGGTGTTGTACGCCAGTCTACAATAGCCATTTTTATGTGTCTTTCTTCATCTGTTATAATGCAGAATCTTGTCATTTCACTTGCTGTTCCAGCAGTTGTATTTACTGCCACTAAAGGTAACATTGGCTTAGTTGATTTATTTACACCTTCATAGTCTTTAATTGAACCTCCATTTGTAGCAACTAAACCTATACCTTTAGCACAATCATGAGGAGAACCTCCACCAAAAGATATAATGAAATCACAAGCATTCTCTTTTAATAATTTTAATCCATCTTCTACATTTTTAACAGTTGGATTAGGTTGAGTACCATCATAAATAACGTATTCTATTCCCTCTGCATCTAATACTTCTGTTAATTTATTTACTAACCCAATTTCTACTAATACTTTATCAGTTACTATTAAAGCTTTCTTAAGCCCTAAAGATTTTATTTCTTTTCCTGCTTCTTTTAAACAACCAGGTCCCATTAAACTCACAGGCGGCATAAAAAATCTGAAAGTCTTTTCCATCTTTATCCTCCTCAAAAATTATTATTTTGAAAATATTTTTTACAATTTGATAATACAATATTCATTGTTAAAAAACTAACTCAAAATTTTAAAAAATAAGCTAAATTTTAAAAAATATACACAATAATCAGATATTGATAAATAATTAACGTAGTAATTATTTTATGATATAATTTAACTTATCAGAATTGTAACAGTAGAGGTGATAACATGTTAAATAGCTTTGATAGGAATTTAGAAATTTTAGATGGATTTGAAACAGACTATTTAAGAATTTTTTATTATGATTTCACTAAAAAATATAAGGGCAAGTATAAATCATATGAATACAACAGACTCTGCACAATAATTGAAGGTGAAAAAAAAGTTAAAGTTAATGATGATCGCACTTTTAAATACGATAGTAACCAATTTATCTTGTTACCTCCATACTCTAGTGTCGAAATGGAAATAAATGTTCCTACCAAAGCACTAGTTTTAGAACTAAATAGCGACCTAATTTATAACATCAGCAATAAAATATCTCTAGATTTAGAAATAGAAACGGATAAATTAATTTATAATGATTTATTTATTGCTGCAAGCGACAATGAAATAAAAAATTGTATATCAAAGATTATAAAAACTTACAATAGTTCAGATAAAAATAAAAAATTCTTAATAGATTTATACGCTCAGGAAGTTATTTATAACCTACTTAAAATAAAAGGGGCTAGTCTAATATTAAACACAGATTATAAAAATCCCATTTATAAAGCTATTAGATATATGGAAGAAAACTATAACCAAGCTATAAATATAAAAGACATAGCATGGAGCTTAAATATGTCTGAATCAAACTTCTCTTTGTATTTCAAAAAAATAGTAGGGATTTCACCCAAAGACTATTTGAAAAATATTAGGTTATCAAAAGCAAAGGAACTTTTAAAAGAGCATAACGTTACAGAAGTGGCATATAGTGTTGGTTATGAAAGCATTTCACATTTTATAAAACTGTTTAAAAATAAATATGGTATTACTCCAAAACAGTACAAAAAAAACTTTTATTAAAAGATTCTCAAGAAAGTTTCAAAGGATTTATAATTTTAATTCTTTCTCTTCAAATATTTTATATTATATGTTATAATATACCCATGAGGGGTATATGAAGAGGAGGGATTCATCTATGAAAAAAGCAGTTATTAATCCAAACAAATGCGACCAATCACCATTTTGCCCTGTTGTTAGAGTATGTCCAGTTAATGCTGTTAAACAAAAAAGAGAAGGATTTTTTAGAGCATCTACTCCTGAAGTAGATCCTGATATTTGTATTGGCTGTGGTAAATGTGTAAACTATTGCCCTCACAGAGCTGTTGAAATGGTTGAAAAATAGACAATATAAAATACTAATGACAAAGCGGCCAAAGGCCGCTTTCATATATATTTAATAGATATAACTTTATTTTTTTGAATATAAAACTCATCACTTAATCCATCGACTATCACAAGTCCTCTACCACCAATTTTTAAATCCATAGGATCATACTCATCGATATTATAGTCAATGCCTTTACCTTCATCAGTCACTTCAATCCTAATTAATTCATTCTGTATTTTTATATAAACATTGACTATTTTGCATTCATCTTGCTTATTACCATGAATAATACTATTTGCTACAAGTTCATTTAAAATAAGTTTTACTTCAAATATTATATCTTCGTCACAGATAACCATATTAACTTTATTAATTATTTCATCTAGAATATTTTTAGCTTTATACAAATCACTTGAAATGGTCTTATTAATTATTAGGTTCAACACAACCACACCCATCTAATTATATTTGTTAATAACTTTAACGGGACTATTATACCCAATGGATAAACAGTTAATCAAATGTTAAAATCAGATTATTATAATATAAACTGTTAAAAATTTTTATGATATAATGTATTATATGAGCTTTTAGGAGGGTTAATATGTCAAAACAACTTAAAGCTGATTTAGCTCTTTTGTTAGTTACAATCGTTTGGGGATCCACTTTCGTAATAACAAAAAACGCTCTTAAAGATATCCCTACATATAATTTCTTAACTATCAGATTTTTTGTTGCTTTTATAGTTTCTTCTTTAATATTTTTTAACAATATGAAAAATTTAAATAAAAAGACTTTATTTTTAGGTTCTATTATTGGTATAGTTCTATTTGCTGGATATGCATTCCAAACTGTTGGTTTATTATATACAACAGCGTCTAAATCTGGTTTTATAACTGGCTTTTCTGTTGTATTAGTACCAGTTTTCTCTGCAATTCTCCTTAAAAAAATACCGAATATATCAACAATAATTGGTGTATTACTAGCAATACTAGGACTTGGATTTATGACTCTTAATTCAAATTTATCTCTCAATATAGGAGACCTTTATACTCTAATATGTGCTTTTGCATTTGCCTTTCATATAATACTAGTTGGGAAATACACAACAGAGGTTGACTCAATAGCTTTAGCGGTTATACAAATAGGAATTGTCGGAATATTAAGTTTAATTTTTTCTCTATCTACAGAAAATTTCATTATTCCTAAGTCTACAGATGTATGGATAGCTATATTTATTACAGGCATTTTAGCTACATCTGGAGCATACATAATTCAAAACACTATGCAAAGGTTTACATCACCTACGCATACTGCCTTAATATATACAGCTGAACCTGTTTTTTCTGCTATATTTGCTTATATATTTCTTCATGAAGTTATGACATTTAAAGCAATTTTAGGAAGTATATTTATTCTTACAGGAATGATTCTTGGTGAAATAAAGTTTAATAAATTAACAAGCTCAGTCAAAAACTAAGTAGTATTTAGCTCCCCATTATAACAAGTACAATTAAATTATACAATATTTTCTAAGATTTTCAAATAAAGGTTTGAAAAAATGATTGATTTCATAGTAAAAAGCGCTCCGTTTATACGAAACGCCTTTTAAATATTTTAATCTACTTAGCTGCTTCTTTTAAAGTATCTAAATTTTGAAGTGCTATATCTCTCTTAATTTTTAATAATTCAACATTCTTTTTATCTATAACACTTTTTAAATCTTGTATAGAATCTTTTAGTTTTTCTTTAAGTTTTTCATCTTTTTTGTCTAATTTTATTTTTTGGTTAAGTCTTTCAAAAATAGGTTCTAGGTATTTTGACATCTCGATAGCCTTAACCCATTCATTAATTTCTCCGTACAAATGTATCTGTCTAATATTATACTTTAATTTTGCAACCTCACCATCAGGATTTCCTTTATACATATTTAAAAAGTTCGAAAGTCGCAAAGTTACATTATTTGCATCAAATAAAGATTTAATTTCATTTTTAGCATCTGCTGAAATTGTCAAATTATCAAGAGCTTCTTCAAATTTCTTTATATCTTCTTCTCTTATACCATCTTTTACAACGTCTAACTCGTAATCATTCCATTTCTTATGAACATTAACAATTACTTTATTTACAGCTTCCCACGCTTTTTTTATTTTCTCCTCTATATCTGTCTCTTTTTTTCCTTCTTCAGACTTTTTCTCTGATTGCCCCATTTTGTCTTTTAACTCATCTTGTTTTTCATCTTTTTGCTGTTTATTTTTTTCCTCTTCTTTCTTTTTATCTTCTGCTGCCATCTCTTTCTCTTCTTTTATCTTTTCTATTTCATTAAATATATTTTCTACATCTTCTACCATAGCCTTTAATGAAGTAGGTATTTCATCTTTGTTTATTTTAGGCGACGGTTTTTCTTGTTGTTTACTACAGGATATACTAACTGGTAAAATTATTAAAATAAGTATTAAAACAAAAATTATTCTTTTAAACTTTACTGTCTTTCTCAACTTAAATCACCTCAGAGTTAGTATATCCCAATCTTCGTATTTTTTATGTCTTTTACTAATTAATCTTCAATAATTTTTACGTAAACCTTTCTAAATCTTGGTCCATCAAACTCACAAAAATATATACCTTGCCATGTACCCAATAATAATTGTCCATCTTCTATAAAAACTGTTTCTGAAAAACCCAATAAACTAGCTTTTATATGTGCTGAAGAGTTCCCCTCAATATGCTTATAATTATCGTCAAACGGTATTATTTTATTAAGCTCCATCAACATATCAGACTTTACATCAGGATCGGCATTTTCGTTTATTGTTATTCCAGCTGTTGTATGTGGTACAAAAATATAACAAACACCACTTTTAACTTTTGAACTCATTATTATTTCTTGTACTTTTCTTGTTATATCTATAAACTCTGTATGCTTTTCTGTCTTTATCTGTAAAGTTTTTATCAACCCAATCACCTCTTTATTGCATATTTGTATATTACATAATCCCCATAACAACCATAAAAATGCAAATCTATTATTTCACATTGGAACCAGTTTTCAAAATATCTGCCATTAAGTATTTATTTTTTTATTGGTATATCTTTTATTTTAGGTTCTTACCTAATACTTTCAAAAGACAAATAAAAAACATATATCAAAAATCGTAAATACTTACATTACATGATATATTTTGATTTCCTCTTTAAATATTTAATAGATATAACTTTATTTTTTTCAATATAAAACTCATCACTTAATCCATTGACTATCACAAGTCCTCTACCACCAATTTTTAAATCCATAGGATCATACTCATCGATATCATAGTCAATGCCTTTACCTTCATCAGTCACTTCAATCCTTATTAGTTCATTTTGTATTTTTATATAAACATTGACTATTTTACATTCATCTTGCTTATTACCATGAATAATACTATTTGCTACAAGTTCATTTAAAATAAGTTTTACTTCAAATATTATATCTTCGTCACAAATAGCCATATTAACTTTATTAATTATTTCATCTAGAATATTTTTAGCTTTATACAAATCACTTGAAATGGTCTTATTAATTATTAGTTTCAACACAATCACACCCATTTAATTATTTTATTAATAACTTTAACGGGATTATTATACCCAATTGGACAAACAGTTAATTAAAAGTTTTTATAAAACAAACATAACCATTATAACCTTATTAAAGTATAAATACTTTTCTTCAAAAAAGTCAACCTTAAAAATTTTTCAAGCTGCAGACAAAATATTTATTTTATAAATATGTGTTAATCTATTTTAAATTTTTGACTCATAGATTTTATTTTAACATATCTAATTTTTATGTTTAATATTTTTATAGCAGGGTATTTAATACATTGAAAATACATGAAAGGAGATTTTGCAATGGATAAATATGTATGTGTAGCTTGTGGATACATTTATGACCCTGAGAAAGGAGACCCAGATAGCGGTATAGCTGCTGGAACTGCATTTGAAGATATACCAGATGATTGGGTATGTCCAATATGCGGTGTAGGCAAAGATATGTTTGAAAAAGTTGAATAAAATTATGTCATAAAAAGCTTCCTTTTGGAAGCTTTTTTTATAATCCATAGGAAATTATAATAAAATCCTATATTTTAAAGATTTAATGTTGATTTTATTGAAACTTCAATTTATTTAAATCGAAGATTTTGTTCTGACACAATTTTATAAAGTTTCATATAATATATCTACAAAAAATTTCATTATTCCTAAATCTACAGATGTATGGATAGCTATATTTATTACAGGCATTTTAACTGCATCTGGAGCATACATAATTCAAAATACTATGCAAAGGTTTACATCACCTGCGCATACTGCCTTAATATATACAGCTGAACCTGTTTTTTCTACTATATCTGCTTATATATTTCTTCGTGAAGTTATGACATCTAAAGCAATTTTAGGAAGTATATTTATTCTTACAGGAATGATTGTTAGCGAAATAAAATTTGGCAAAAGTTAAATAAAAATATTTAATTTTATATTAACTGTAAATAAAATATAATTTGCGTTACATGTTAAGTTTTTATTAAAAATCGTTTCTTTATTACATATTTACGCATTTACAAATCATATAATGTCCATATAAACCATAAAAATGTTGTTTTGTATATTATTGACATCAATGTTGAATTGTTTTATAATTAAAACACATAAATTTTAAATTGGGGGGATATTTTGTGAATTTTAAATCAATTTCCAAAATTTTGTTGTTTGTTTTACTCTCTCTATATTTAAACACCTCTGTCTTTGCATCACCTAAAATAGACGATATTACTCCAGATAGCAGACATTCAGAGGGTTATACATGGCGAATAAAATCTATCATAAAAAATATAAAAACTGAAACAAAAGGAAATTGGAACCTTATATACGAAGGTAACCCAGCTCAAAGAAATGGTGAAACCGATACTATTTCATATTCAACCACTTATAGTCATACTTATACAGGCTCCTTTGCATTTACTCTTCTAAAAAGGCAGGTAGAATTTGCATTAGGATATTCATTTGGAAAAAGTGAATCTTTTTCAGGTGCTAAAACATCTGCTCCATTAAAGAAAAATGAATACATAAAGGCATATATTAAAAGAAATTACAGAGTAAGTAAGGTTATTCAAGAAGAGTTATACTATAACACAAAAAATAGACCAATTTACAAACCTACAGGAAAAACTAAAATTGTTTATTGTTATGAAGCAATTCTTCCAAAAATAAAGATAACATACCATATGGCTCCAAATACTAGATCTCAATACAAACTATATAACTCGTCATTAATTTCACACCCATATAGAGAAGAATATTATGAACCAACACCTGATGGAAACTATAGGCTATATAAAGTTATTGAATACAGTAAATTTAAAAACGAAACAAAAATTATAAATTTGAAATGATTTGAAATTAGGAGATGAAAAATATATGAAATTCAGAAAAATAATTGGTATTTTAATTATCTGTTTATCGTTGCTTACTTTAACTTTAACTATCATGCTAGCACAAGTATCTATGCACGTAGATAAACTAGTTGGAAGTTTTTGGAATGAAGTTTCACGTTATTTGCCATTAAGTGCTTACCTTTTTATTGGTATAGCTTTTGTTTTAGGTTTCTATCTTATACTTTCAAAAGATAAATAAAAATATCAAAGAGGGACGCTTAAGTCCCTCTTAATTTCTATTTAAGATTTATCTAAAATATTCTCAATGATCTCCCATACCTTATCTACATTAACCTTTTTAGTTGCAGAAAATGGTATTATTAAATTTCTATCTTCTACTCCTAACTCTTTTGCTATTATTGATATATGCTTTTGCCACTTACCTTTAGCAATTTTATCTGCTTTAGTAGCTATAATTATTCCCTTATAGCCAAAGGATTTTATCCAATTATACATCATCTTATCATGTTCTCCTGGAGCATGTCTGATATCTAAAAGAAGAAAAACTTCTTTTAGTGATTTCCTATTTACTAAATAATTTTCTATCATCTTCCCCCATTTTTCTCTCTCTTTTACTGAAACCTTAGCATATCCATATCCAGGTAAATCTACTAATCTAAGTTCTTCATTTATACTGTAAAAGTTTATTGTTTGTGTTTTTCCGGGTTGAGAACTAGTTCTCGCAAAGTTTCTTCTATTAATCAAAGCATTGATAAGCGAAGACTTTCCTACATTAGATCTTCCGGCTAAAGCTATCTCTACTACTCCTTCATTTGGATACTGATTCTCATTTACTGCTGTAATTAATAATTTTACATCTCTAATCTTCATTGCCATCATCCTCTTTCACTAAGGCATTTTCTAATACTTCATCCATATTCTTAACCAATACAAATTCTAATTTTCTCTTAACTTTATCAGGTATTTCTTCCATATCCTTTTTATTATCCCAAGGTAAAATAACCTTTTTAATACCTGCTCTATGTGCTGCTAAAACTTTTTCTTTTATTCCACCTACTGGCAGCACTCTACCTCTTAAAGTAATTTCACCAGTCATAGCTACATCACTTCTAACTGGAATGTTCGATAGTGCGGATATTACAGCAGTAGCCATTGTTATACCTGCTGATGGTCCATCTTTAGGAATAGCTCCTTCTGGAACATGGATGTGTATATCCTTTTCTTTATAGAAATCTTCTTCTATGCCTAATTCACTAGCCTTTGATCTGATATAACTTATACCTGCCATTGCCGATTCCTTCATTACATCACCAAGCTGCCCTGTAAGCTGCAATTTACCTGTTCCATTCATACAATTAACTTCAATAGATAAAGTTTCCCCACCAAATGCAGTCCAAGCTAGTCCTGTTGCTATTCCCACCTGATGCTCCTCAGCTGCCTTTTCATATCTGAATTTAGGAATACCCAAATATTTATGCAAATTGTTACTATTTATCCTTACAGTTTTTACATTATCCTCTACTATCTTTTTAGCGACTTTTCTACATATATTCGCTATATTTCTTTCAAGATTTCTAACACCAGCTTCTCTTGTATATTTGTTTATAATATCTCTTATAGTATTTTCTGATATTACTATGTTTTCTTTTTTCAAGCCATGCTCTTTCATCTGTTTAGGTAACAGATACTTCATTGCTATCTGTACTTTTTCTTCTTCTGTATAACCAGATATTCTTATAACTTCCATTCTGTCAAGTAGTGGTCTCGGAATTGTAGATGTTGTATTCGCTGTTGTTATAAACATAACCTTCGATAAATCAAAAGGTACTTCTAGATAGTGATCAATAAATGCATTATTCTGCTCAGGGTCTAAAACCTCTAATAATGCTGATGCTGGGTCTCCTCTAAAATCACTACTTAATTTATCTATCTCATCAAATAAGAATACAGGATTTTTTGAACCTACTTTTCTCATTGAAGATATTATTCTTCCCGGTATAGCTCCTACATACGTCCTTCTATGTCCTCTAATTTCTGCTTCATCTCTTACTCCACCGAGAGACATTCTAACGAATTTTCTATTTAAAGACCTAGCTATAGATTTAGCGATTGAAGTCTTTCCAACTCCAGGAGGTCCAACTAAACATAAGATTGGTCCTTTCATATTTTTTGCTAACTGTCTTATAGCCAGATACTCAAGAATTCTCTCTTTAACATCTTTAAGACCATAATGGTCTTCATCTAATATTTCTCTAGACTTTTTAATATCAATTCTATCTTTAGTCTTCTTATCCCAAGGAAGCTCAATAATCCACTCTAAATAGTTTCTTATAACACCAGTCTCTGCTGATGCAGGAGATAATTTTAATAATCTGTCTGCTTCCTTTAATGCCTTTTCTTTTACTTCTTTTGGCATTTTTATTTTATTTATTTTCTTCTTATACTCTTCAACTTCAGCTTCTATTCCATCATCTTCTCCTAATTCTTTCTGTATAGCCTTTAACTGCTCTTTAAGATAATATTCCTTCTGTAATTTGTTTATTTGTTTTCTAACTCTTTGGTATATCTTTTCTTCAATTTCCAATACTTCTATTTCTTCTTTTAAAATTATGTATAGAGTTTCTAATCTTTCATAAGGGTCAAAAGCTTCTAATATTTTCTGTTTATCCTCTGGTTTTAATTGAATATAAGATGCTATAACATCTGCTAATCTTCCTGGTTCACTAATTTCAGAAACTGTAATCACTACATCCGGAGAAACCTTATTACCAACTTTAACATACTCCTCAAAAGCTTCTAATACAAGCCTCATCATAGCCTCTGTTTCTATATCCTTTTCCTTTTCAGTATCGTAAATAAATTCCTCTATCTCTACCTCAAAATATGGGTCTTCTTTTAAAATTTCTATGATTTTCCCTCTATTAATTCCTTCAACTAAAACTCTAATAGCGTCTCCTGGAAGCTTTAACATCTGCTTAATCTTACATACCGTTCCTACATGGTAAAAATCTTCTGCTGACGGCATATCTACATTAGCTTCTTTTTGAGATGTAAGAAAAATAAGTGAATTATTTACCATAGCCTGTTCTAAAGCATTAATAGATTTATCTCTACCAACATCAAAATGCATTACCATATATGGAAATACAGAAAGTCCTCTTAATGGTATAAGAGGTATTACTCTTTTTCTGTTTACTACCTTGTTTTCTTCCATAACATCAACTCCTTTAAGTGTGCAAATCAATAATATATAGTCATAACTTACATCTATCTAACTATATTCTTTCTTTTCTGCAAAACTTTTAGTCCATAATTCACATTATAGTTTATAACTAATATAGATAGTGAAATAAAAGATACTATAAATAAATTTTTCCACTCTATATTAATACCTGACATTCCTAAAAATGAATATATATTAAAAAGCATATGTAAAGTTACTGAACCTAAATACCCATAAATATCATATATAAAACATAATGTTACACCTGTTACAAACGTATAAATATATGTTTTATAATCAAAGTGAGTAAAAGCGAAAATAACAGAAGAAATTAATACTGCAACAATCTTTTTATTAAATAGACTTGAAAGCCAATTATCGTATATCAATACTCTAAAAGTAAACTCTTCTACTACTGGGGCTATTATAGATGTTAATACAAAAAACGTTAAATAGTCAATAAATTGTTTTTGATAAATTAAATTATTTCCACTACTATCTAAATTAAAACTAATTATTGCTTGAAATATAAAAAATAAAAATGGTGATAAGAAAACAACCTGTAAAATGGAGTTAATATTTACATTAAACTTAAGTTTGCTAATAGGATAAAAAGTCTTAAATGTCTTATTATCCAATATATTATATCTATATATTAAAATTAAGAATACCATAACAGAAGGGAATAAGAAAAGCCCATCATAAAAAAGCAAAAGGAGAATTTCACAAATAGGCAGTGTATATTTAAGCACTTTTTGATTAAATTTATCTAAAAGAATCCACATTTCTACATACTGCTTTAAAAGAATTATTATCAAAAGTATTGTAAAAATAAACTTCACATACGATAATGCACCCACATAAATCCCCCCAAAGGTATACAATAATATTTTATCAAAAATAACACAACTTTCAATTAAAAATAAGTTTTATCATTTAAAAAGAGTTTTAAATAGGAAAAATGTCCGCATAAGCGGACATTTTATGATACAGACTCTTTATTATCTTGCTTTTTTCTAGTCCTTCTCTTTTTCTTTTCTGCTAAAACAAAAGTAGGTTTAGATTTATTTAAGATAGTATCTTTAGTAATAATACATTTTTTAATATCGTTTCTAGAAGGTATTTCATACATAATATCTAGCATAATTTCTTCTAGAATACCTCTTAACCCTCTAGCACCAGTTTTCCTTTCAATAGCTTTTTGAGCCACTACTTCTAAAGCTTCATCATCAAATTCAAGTTCAACATCATCCATTCTGAATAACTCTTTATACTGCTTAATAATAGCATTTTTAGGCTTAGTAAGAATATCTTTCAAAGCTTCCTTATCAAGCTGCTCTAATGTAACTATAACTGGTATTCTTCCTACGAACTCTGGAATAAGTCCATATTTCAATAAATCTCCAGGTTCAATTTGTTTTAATAGTTCTCCTACATCTTTCTCTTGTTTACTTTGTATTTCAGCTCCGAAGCCCATAGACTTCTTACCTATTCTTTTTTGTATTATATTTTCTATACCATCAAATGCTCCACCAACTATGAAAAGGATGTTAGTAGTATCTATTTGAATAAACTCTTGATGAGGGTGTTTCCTTCCTCCTTGAGGAGGAACGCTAGCTACTGTCCCTTCTAAAATTTTAAGAAGTGCTTGCTGAACACCTTCACCACTAACATCTCTGGTAATCGATGGATTATCAGATTTTCTTGCTATCTTGTCAATCTCATCTATATAAATAATACCTTTCTCTGCTCTTTCAATATCATAATCTGCTGCTTGTATTAATTTAAGCAAAATATTTTCAACATCTTCTCCGACATATCCTGCCTCAGTTAAAGAAGTAGCGTCAGCTATAGCAAAAGGAACATTTAAAATTTTAGCAAGAGTCTGAGCAAGTAGTGTCTTACCAGAACCTGTAGGACCAATAAGTATAATATTACTCTTTTGTAATTCGACATCTTGATCAGTAGTCTTTCTATTTATGCGTTTGTAATGATTATACACCGCAACAGCCAATGCTCTTTTTGCTCGATCTTGCTTTATTACATATTGGTCTAATATTTCTTTTATTTCTTTTGGTTTAGGAAGCTCATTTAAATCAAATTCCATTACTTCTTCAAATTCTTCATCAATTATCTCTTGACATAACTCAATACACTCGTCACAAATATACACATTAGGTCCTGCAATTAATCTTCTAACTTGGTCTTGAGTTTTTCCGCAAAAAGAACATTTAAGCTGTTTTTTTTCAAATCTTGACATTATGACACCTCTCTTAATGTTATTTCCTAAAAGTTATTACATCATCTATTAATCCGTATTCCTTTGCTTCATATGCTGACATGAAGAAATCTCTATCTGTATCTTTTGAAATTCTTTCATATGATTGACCCGTTCTTTCGCTCAAAATTCTATTTATATTCTCTCTCATTTTAATTATTCTCTCAGCATGTATTCTGATATCTTCAGCCTGACCTCTAGTTCCTCCTAAAGGCTGATGTATCATGACTTCAGCATTAGGAAGTGCAAATCTCTTACCTTTAGCTCCAGCCGCAAGCAAGAACGCCCCCATACTAGCTGCCATTCCTATACATATTGTTGAAACATCAGGCTTAATATACTGCATTGTATCATAAATTGCAAAACCTGCAGTTATAGAACCTCCCGGACTATTTATATAAAGTTGAATATCTTTATCAGGATCCTCTGCTTCTAAGAATAACAGCTGAGCTACTACTAAACTCGCAGTTGTATCATTGATTTCATCAGTTATAAAAATAATCCTTTCTTTTAATAGTCTAGAATAAATATCGTATGATCTCTCACCTCTATTAGTCTGCTCTACAACAATTGGCACTAATGCCATAGATTATCCCTCCCGGTTAAAAATTTACTGGAATTTAGCATTTTCTACTAAAAACTCGACAGTTTTCCTTCTAATTATACCCTCTTTAATGTATTCTAAATCTTCCTCTCTTATGTTTTTCTTAAATTCTTCAAAATCTTGTCCGTACCCAGCAGCAATCTTCTTTAATTCTTCATCTAAATCTTCTTCTGTCTCCTTTATATTTTCTTTCTCAGCTATTGCTTCTAAAACTAATTCTGCTTTTACTGCCTTTTCAGCTTCTGGTCTGAATTTTTCTTTTAAATCTTCTATCTTAGTATTTGTTAATTCTAAGTATTTATTTAAATCTAATCCTTGATATCTTAAAGTAAACTCAAAATTTCTTATTTGATAATCTACTTCATTTTCAATCATTACTTCTGGTATATCAACTTCTGCTGCTTCTACAACTTTTTCTATTACTCTATTTTCTTTTTCAGATTTTTCTCTGTCTTTAGCTTGTTTTTCTAATCTTTTCTTAATATCTTCCTTTAATTCATCTAAAGTATCAAATTCACTAACATCTTTTGCAAATTCATCATCTAATTCAGGTAAATCTTTTTCTTTAATTTCATGTATTTTTATCTTGAATGTAGCGTCTTTACCAGCAAGGTTTTCTACATGATATTCTTCTGGAAACTTCACATTTATTTCGAATTCTTCATCTTTATTCTTACCAACCAATTGTTCTTCAAAACCAGGTATAAATCTACCTGAGCCAATCTCTAATACCTGATTATATGCAGTACCTCCTTCAAATTTCTCTCCATCTACATATCCTTCATAATCAATTGTTAATATATCTCCTTCTTTTGCTGGTCTATCTGTTACTTCTACTAATCTAGCATTTTTTTCTTGCATTGATTTCAATTCATTTTCAACATCTTTTTCTGTAACATTATACTCTACCTTTTCAATTTCTATACCTTTATAATCACCTAACTTAACTTCTGGCTTAACTACTACTTCTGCTGTAAATACTACCGGCTTACCGCTTTCGATTTGCTCTATATCAATTACTGGTCTGTCTACTGGCTTTAAGTTGTGTTTTTTTATCGCTTCATTATATGCTTCAGGGAAAACAATGTTTATAGCATCTTCATAAAATATTCCTTCTCCATATCTTGCCTCTATAATTTTTCTTGGAGCTTTACCTTTTCTGAATCCTGGTATATTGAACTTATGTCTGTTCTTTAAATACGCTTTTTGAACTCCCTCTTGAAATTTCTTTTCATCAATTTCAATTTTCAAAGTTACATTATAATTTTCTTTTTTAATGATTTCTGAATTCATTCTCGTTCCTCCTCGTTCCTTTTTATGTAATTTTTATTTTCTGTCTTCAATTAGTAATTATCGCCTTTTGATGCCATTTTTATAATCCATAAGGAAATTATATTCCTTGTTAAACTGTGGATAATTTTAAATATAATTTCCATTTATGGATTTCAACAAAATCTTCCTTAATTTATTTAAATCGAAGATTTTGTTCTAATCCATAGAAAATTATATTCCTTATTATATTATAGATAATTTTGAATATAATTTCAGTATTTCAGTAATGGATATAGGCAAAATCTTCCTTACAATATTTGCTTAAATCGAAGATTTTGTTCTATTTACTGTACAAAAAATAATAAAATCGTTTGATTGCAGTCTTAAACCACTATCTTGAACCACTATATTATATCATAAAAATTTTTTCAATGTCTATTATTGTCTTATTCTGTATAAAATACTTTTTGAAAATACGAAAAAAACCAATGGTTTACCCATTGGCTTTTTACTTTATGTCAGTGGTGCGGGTGGAGGGACTCGAACCCCCACGCCGAGGGCACTAGATCCTAAGTCTAGCGCGTCTGCCAATTCCGCCACACCCGCGCAATTTGTCAATCCTTTACTGACAGAAATAATTATACATATTATTATATTTATTGTCAATAGTTTTTTTGTTTTTTACATATCCTATAATTAACATTCTTTTATTATTTTTTCTAGCATCTAACACTTAGTACCCATTTCCATAAATTACTTGTTTTCTACAGTTGAAACGTTTGCTATAATATGTTTGGCATTATTTTAATTCTCGGTTTTATTAAAAATTTTTTCTTTGCAAACTTAATAGGATTATGCTATAATAGGAAATAGGATTATGCTATAATAGGAAAGCGTTTCTTGTTTTCTGGAAAATCAAAAGATAAAAAATTAGAAAGGAGATACAAATGGAAAAATTAATAAGTTTCTTAGGTATTTTCGTTATGATTTTTATTGCCTACTTATTATCTGAAAATAAAAAAGAGATCAATTGGAGACTTGTAGCAATTGGTACATCTATGCAGGTTGTCTTTGCTCTTTTAGTTCTAAAGTGGACACCTGGTCAAATGGCTTTTACATTTTTAAGTGATTTAGTAACAAAACTACTCGATTTTACAAAAGAAGGTACTGCTTTCCTATTTGGTAATTTACTAAATGTAGAAAGCTTTGGTTTTATATTCGCTTTACAAATATTACCTACAATAATATTCTTCTCATCACTTATGACTATTTTATATCACTTAGGTGTAATGCAAGTTGTAGTATCATTCTTAGCTAAAGTAATGCTTAAGCTAATGGGTACAAGTGGAGCTGAATCTTTATCAGCAGCAGCAAATATATTCGTTGGGCAAACAGAAGCTCCTCTTGTAATTAAACCATATATCAAATCAATGACTAAATCAGAGTTATTAACAGTTATGACAGGTGGTATGGCTACTGTTGCAGGTGGAGTTATGGCTGGATACGTTTCAATGGGTGTTGATGCAGGACACTTAATAGCTGCTAGTATAATGTCTGCACCAGCCAGCCTTGTTATCGCTAAAATAATGATTCCAGAAACAGAAACGCCAGTAACTAAAGGAAAAGTTAATCTTGAATTAGAAGAATTAGATGCAAATGTTATAGATGCTGCTGCAAGAGGTGCTAGTGAAGGTTTATCATTAGCTTTAAACGTTGGAGCTATGCTACTTGCTTTTATAGCACTAGTTGCTCTATTAAACTCATTATTAAGTTGGTTCGGTGGTATAATAGGTCTTGATTTCTTAAGCTTAGAATGGATATTAGGTAGATTATTTGCTCCATTAGCATTCATCATGGGTGTACCTATGAGCGATATAATTCAAGCAGGTAATCTATTAGGTCAGAAAATCGTTATAAATGAATTCTTCGCTTATGCAAACCTATCAACATTAATTAAAGAAGGAGCATTAAGCGAAAGAACAATTATCATATTAACTTATGCTCTTTGCGGTTTTGCTAACTTCAGTTCAATCGGTATTCAAATCGGTGGTATCGGTGGATTAGCACCTGAAAGACGTTCTGATATAGCTAAATTGGGTATTAAAGCTTTAATAGGTGGTTCACTTGCTGCATTCATGACAGCTACAATTGCAGGTATATTAATCTAATATAGTATGTAAAGCCCTGGTTATCCAGGGCTAATTTTATTGACAAAATAAAATATTTTATGGTTTGACATCCTGTCAAACCTACGGATTTTCTCAAAAATTTTCACCTAGTTTTTTAACTAAATTCTTTCAAGCATTCGCTTTCATTTTCATAAAATATTTAAAAGAATAAATTTGTCAACAGTCTGTGCCCTGGTTATCCAGGGCTTTGTTATGTTAAAATATGAAATGTAATCTTATTTAAGGAGGAACTTCTGTTGCAAAATAGATTTTTTCAGCTTCTTAATAAAAAGTTTGGAATATGTCTTACTAAACAGCAAAGGGAAGCTGTTTTACATAAAGAAGGACCAGCAATCGTTCTAGCTGTTCCAGGCGCAGGTAAAACCACAGTTCTTATATGCAGAACTTTAAATTTAATATTAAATCACAGAATTAACCCAAACAATATTCTAACAATTACATTCAGTAAAGCCTCTGCTTCAGATATGAAAAACAGATTTATATCGACTTTTGGCAATATATTAAATATAAAGCCTAATTTTTCTACTATACACAGTTTCTCTTATTCAGTCATAAGGTACTTTTCAAAAATAAAAGGGATAAAATATGAACTTTTAGAAGGTAATGATTCTAAAATAAATAAAAATTTATTATTGAAAGAAATCTACTATAAATTCAATAAAATACAGATTAATGAAGAAAAATTAGAAGACTTGATAAACACTATAAGCTATATAAAAAATATGATGATTAAACCAGAAGACATTAACTATTTCAATAATTTTGGTATAAAAAATCTATACAATATATTTATAGAATATGAAAACTATAAAAAAAGAGCAGGACTTATCGATTTTGACGATATGCTTACCCTTTCTCTAAATATATTAGAAAACAACCCTGATATTTTAGCACAATGCAGAAAAAGATATCCTTATATACAAGTAGACGAAGGACAAGATACATCAAAAGTCCAAAATATATTAATCAAACTGCTTGCATATCCCAAAAATAATTTATTTGTAGTGGCTGATGATGATCAATCTATTTACGGATTTAGAGGAGCTACACCCCATGAACTATTAAATTTTAAAGATATAGATTATCCTGATGCAAAAATATTCTTTATGGAAGAAAACTTTCGTTCAACTAAAACTATCGTAGATATCAGCAATAAGTTTATACAATTGAATAAAATTAGATTTAAGAAAAACTTATATACAAAAAATGAAGAAAACGAACCGATAAAAATTATTAAATTAAATGACGAATTTGAACAAATAGAATATATTATCAATCAATTAAAGAAAATCAAAGATTTATCTAATACTGCCGTACTTTTTAGGAACAACATATCTTCAGTAGGATTAATAGATAAACTCGAAAGAAATAATATTCCGTTCTATATAAAAGATACGAAAAAATTATATATATTTAAACACTGGGTCTGTCAGGACATAATTTCTTTCTTGAAACTCTCTTTAGACAATACTGATATAGACTCTTTTCAGAGAATATACTATAAAATGAACGGTTATATTACTAAAAAGAGCGTCGAATATATAAAATCAACAAAACCAAAAGAAAACATTTTTGAAAGTCTAATAAATCTACCAGAATTAAAAAACTTTCAAAAAAGGAATTATATTAGATTAAAATCTGACTTCAAATATTTATCGAAACTAAAGGCATATGATGCAATATCTTTTATAGAAAACGAACTTGAATATAGAGGATTTCTTATAGATAATTCGAGAAAATACGGCAATTCATTCGAATACTCAAATACCATAATATCAATATTAAAGATAATTGCAAAAGAAACTAATTCTATTAACGAATTTTTAGCAAGGTTAGATAGCCTAGCTAAAATGTTAGAGAATACAAGATTTAATAAAAATAATGCAGTAACCCTTTCAACGATACATTCAGCAAAAGGATTAGAGTTTGAAAATGTATATATTATAGATCTAATAGATGGAGAATTCCCTTCGTCCAGCAGTATTGAAGCATTAGAATCGAATATTATTGAACCTTTTGAAGAAGAACGCAGAATATTTTATGTAGGAATCACTAGAGCCAAAAGAAACCTTAATTTGATAACTATAAACTTCAAAAATGGAGAAAGAGTAATCCCTTCGAGATTTGTTCAGGAGATAGAAGCTATAGGAAAACCATTAAGACATGATTATAAAGTTGGCAGTACTGTAGAACATGAAAAATTCGGTAGAGGAATTATAAAATTTATAGATGACAAAAATATTATAATAGATTTTGAAAAGATAGGAACAAAACAGTTATCTACAAAAATTTGTGTAGAAAAGAACTTACTTAAAACATAAAGCGGCAAATGCCGCTTTATATATTATTTATTTCTTTTACATAATGGCATGCAACAAAGTGTTCATTGCCTATATCTACTAATTTAGGCTCTTCATTGAAACACTTGTCTTTAGCATAAGGACATCTCTTTGCAAATCTACATCCTGGTGGAGGATTGATTGGTGAAGATACTTCTCCTTTAAGAATAATTCTTTCTCTTTTCTTCTTAATGCTTGGTACTGGTATAGCAGATAATAAAGCCTTAGTATATGGGTGATATGGTCTATCAAATAATTCCTTACATTCTGCCTTTTCAACTAGCTTACCTAAATACATAACTGCAATATCATCAGAGAAATGTTTAACTACTGATAAGTCATGAGTTATGAACATATAAGTAAGTCCAAGTTCATCTTGTAAATCTTGCATTAGATTTAAAACCTGTGCTTGTATTGAAACGTCTAATGCTGAAACTGGCTCATCACAAACTATGAATTTAGGATTTAATGCTAATGCTCTTGCTATACCGATTCTTTGTCTTCTACCACCATCTAATTCGTGTGGATATGCATTAACTAGTCTTTCTGCAAGACCAACAGTTTCCATCAGCTTTGAAACTCTTTTATCTAGCTCAGCTCTGTTTTTAGTAATTTTGTGTATTATAAGTGGTTCTGCTATTATTTCACTTACTGTCATCCTTGGATTTAATGATGCAAACGGGTCTTGGAAGATAATCTGCATCTCTTCTCTTAATTTTCTAAGCTGTTTTTTATTGAAATTTCTTATATTTTGGCCTTCAAATAATATCTCTCCGTCTGTAGCTTCTAATAGTCTTAAAACTAATCTACCCGTTGTAGACTTACCACAACCAGATTCTCCAACTACTCCAAGAGTCTTTCCTCTTTCTATATAGAAATTAACGCCATCTACAGCGTGTAATAATCCTTTAGGAGTCTTGAAATATTTTTTAAGATTCTTAACCTCTAAAATTCTATCTGCCATTATTTCACCTCCTTAACATCTACTAATCCCTCGTATATCAGACATTTAACCTTATGTCCATTTTCAATTTCTGTAACCTTTGGTTCCTTTTTTGCACAAATATCCTTTGCATAAGGACATCTTGGGTGGAATTTACATCCTGATGGAAGATTTGTTGGGTCTGGCATTAGCCCTTTTATTGGTTTCAATCTATCTACTTCTTCATCTAATTTTGGAATTGAACCGAATAATCCAACTGTATAAGGATGTTTTGGATTTTCAAATAATTGCTCTAATGAAGCTGTTTCAACTATTTCCCCTGCATACATAATAGCTACTTTATCACAAACTTCTGCAACAACTCCAAGGTCATGTGTTATAAGAATCATTGCTGTATTAAATTCATTTTTCAAGTTGTTCATTAAATCTAATACTTGAGCTTGAATAGTAACATCAAGAGCTGTTGTAGGCTCATCTGCTATTAGTAATTGTGGATTACATGCTAATGCTATAGCTATAATAACCCTCTGTTTCATACCCCCTGAGAATTGATGTGGATAATCATTAAGTCTAGCTTTTGGTATTCCAACTAGTTCAAGCATTTCTCCCGCTTTTTCCATCGCTTCTTGTTTTGAAACATTTTGATGTATTTCAATAACCTCAGCTATCTGCTCTCCAACTGTCATTACTGGATTTAATGATGTCATTGGGTCTTGGAATATCATTGATATTTTGTTACCTCTGATGCTTCTCATCTCTTCTTCTGAAATCTTTAGTAAATCACGTCCTTCAAACTCTATTACTCCATCTATTATTTTCCCTGGAGGATTTGGAACTAATCTCATTATACCTAAAGCAGTAGTAGTTTTACCTGCTCCTGTTTCACCAACTAATCCTAATGTTTCACCTTTATTAAGCTTTATATCTATACCGTTAACAGCTTTAACTGTTCCATCATCAGTTATATAATGTATAACTAAATTCTTTATGTTCAACAGTTCTTTATTTCCCTTCATCTATAACACTCCCTTCTTACTGTTTTAACCTTGGGTCTAAAGCGTCTCTTAACCCGTCCCCTAGGAAGTTTAATGCCAAGATTATAATCATTATAGCTAAACCTGGGAAAGTAGTTACGTGCCAAGCGTACCTTAAATAAGCTCTACCACCTGCTAACATAGCTCCCCATTCTGGTGCTGGTGGCTGTATACCTAATCCGATAAAACTTAAACCTGCAGTTGAAAGAATAGCTCCCGCAACCCCTAATGTACCTTGAACTATAACTGGAGCTAATGTATTAGGAATAATATGCTTTAATATTATTCTTAAATCGCTCGCACCTATAGCCTTCGCAGCTTCTATAAATTCTTGATCGCGAATTGATAATACTGAAGCTCTAACTATTCTTGCATAAGAAGGAACAGATGAAACTCCAACAGCAATCATTAAGTTCATTAAACTCGGGCCAAGAGCTGATACTATAGCAATTGCCAATAATATACTTGGTATTGCTAAAAATATATCCATTGTTCTCATTATGATATTATCAATTAATCCGCCATAATAACCTGCTATTGAACCTAATATTCCTCCGATAATTATAGATATACCTACCGATATAATACCTACTTTTAGAGAAACTCTAGCCCCATGTATTAATCTTGCAAAAATATCTCTACCAAATTCATCAGTTCCTAACCAGTGTTTTGCACTAGGTCCTTGTAATCTTTCTTTTAAGTTTTGTTTTATAACAACATCATCATAATCAGCTATAAAATCAGCAAACACAGCCAATAGAACTATTATTGTTAAAATAGCAAGTCCTACCATTGCCATTTTATTTTTCTTAAGCCTTCTCCAAACTTCTGCCCATTGGCTTCTTTTCTTGTTTTTCTTACTTTTCTTAGCCGTTGCCATCCTTTAACCTCCTTCACATTGTAAATTGAAAATTATTTATACTGTGATTTTATTCTTGGGTCTACGTATGCATATAGAATATCAACCATCAAGTTTACAAAACTGAATGTTACTGATACGAAAACAACTGAAGCCAATACCATTGGAGTATCTTTTTGTCTTATTGCATCAACTAATAATCTACCTACTCCAGGCCATGAAAATACTGTCTCTGTTAAAACAGCACCACCTAGTAGATAACCAAATTGTAAACCTACAACTGTTATAATTGGAATTAATGCATTTTTCAAAGCATGTTTGTTAATTACCTTTTTCTCTACAACGCCTTTAGCTCTTGCTGTTCTGATATAATCTTGTCTTATAACTTCAAGCATTGAAGAACGTGTCATACGAGTAATTAATGCTGCTGCACTTGTACCTAATGTTATTGCTGGAAGTACTAAACTTGACAAACCATTATCTCCACCTGAAGGAAACCATCCTAGCATAACTGAAAATACAAGAACTAACATTAATCCAAACCAGAAGTTAGGCATTGAAACACCAAGTAATGCACCAATCATACTGATATTATCGAATAATGAGTACTGCTTAGTTGCTGAAATAATACCTACAGGAATACCTATTATTATTGCAACTAACACTCCTGCTATAGTAAGTTTTAAAGTCGCTGGAAATCTTGCAAATATCTCTGCGAAAACAGGTCTTCTAGTAGAATATGACCTACCGAAATCACCTTTCAAACCATTTTTTACAAATCTGAAATACTGTACAATAAATGGATCATTAAGTCCCATTTCTTCTCTTAATTGTTCAACCTTTTCAGGTGGTGCACTTTCTCCAAGAATAATTTGAGCTGGATCTCCAGGTGTTAAATACATTATTGAAAATACTATAAAAGTTACACCTAAAATAACAGGTATAAGCAGAAGTAATCTACGAAGTATATACTTATGCATTATATTCCTCCTTCCAAAATGTCATTGCAATTGTCGTTATTGTTTGATTTGTCGCAAAATTCCGTATTATTTCTCTTGAAAGTAAAAGCAGGACCTAAATCTGGTCCTACTTTTTACTTTCAAGAGGTAATTTCTACTCAAAGTATACATTGTATAGTTTATGATGTCCTGCTGGATGAAGCTTAAATCCTTTTATGAATTTTTGTGTTCCAGCATTTTGAACTTTATAGAATAATGGGAATATTGGAGCATCTTCCATAATTAACTCTTGAGCTTTTTTGTATATTTCTTCTCTCTTTTCAATATCTGTTGTAACTTTACCTTGTTCTAATAACTTATCAACTTCTGGATTTTCATAGAATGATCTGTTACCTGCTGAACCTTTTGCTGAACTGTGGAATAATGGATATAAACCATAGTCAGCATCTGCAGTAACTGTTCCCCATCCTAGGAAGAACATTTCTTGTTCTCCTTTAGCAGTTTTATCTATATAAGTTCCCCACTCTAAAGATTCAATACTTACATCTATACCTACTTCTTTTAATTGAGCTTGTACAATTTGCGCTATTTGGTTAGCTAATGAACCACTTATCCAAAGTTTAGTTTTAAATCCATTCTCATATCCTGCTTCTTTAAGCAATTCTTTTGCTTTTTCTGGATTGTACTCATATCTGTTTAATTTATCGTTATATCCAAATACTCCTGGAGCAATTGGTGAATTAGCTTTAAATCCTGAACCACTTAAAACAGCTTCGATTATATCATCTGGATTTATAGCATAGCTTATAGCTTGTCTTACAAGTTTGTTGTCAAATGGAGCTTTTTCACAGTTAAATCCAATATAGTACATAGCTAATGATGGAGCTTCTATTAATTGTAATTTTTCGTGATTTGCTACTCTATCCTTATCGATTGGTTCGATACCATATGCAATGTCAATTTCTCCTGTCTCTAATCCTATTGTTCTGTTTGTTCCTTCTGGAACTACTCTAAATACTATATTTTTAACTTTAGCAGGTCCTCTGAAATAATCATCAAATCTTTCTAAAGTTATTTTATCTCCTGCTTCCCAACTTACAAATTTAAATGGACCAGTACCAACCGGATTTTGCCCGTAATTTTCACCTGCTTCTTTTACAGCTTTCTCATTTAATATTGATGCTGCACTATGAGCTAAATGTGCTAACAATGGACTGAATGGTTCTTTAGTTTTTATAACAACTTTATAATCGTCAACTACCTCTACTGAATCAATAGCCTCTACTATGTGGCTAACTTTGCTTGATTTCATCATTCTATCTAATGTAAACTTAACATCACTTGCCTTTAATTCCTCACCGTTGTGGAATTTAACACCTTTTCTAATGTTGAATTCCCATGTTGTTTCATCCACTTGGTTCCAACTTTCAGCTAATCCTGGTTGTAATTCCATATCTTCTGTAGCATAAACTAATGTGTCATAAATTTGAGTCATTACATTTGCTGATGTTGAATCGTTTGTTGCATGTGGGTCTAATGATTTTGCATCTGCGCTTTGTGCAACTACTATTGTATCTTTTTGCCCTTTAGCATCTTCAACTGGTTTTTGTCCGCATCCAGCTAAAGCAAGAGCTAATACTAAAACTGAAGTTACTAGTAAAAATAATTTTTTGTTTCTTAGCATAACGTTTTCCTCCTTTATCCTTATAGATTTTTTATCAAAGGCTCCATAATTTTATAGACAAAGTCTACACATTTTACTATGACGCAATGAAAATTGGAACCTTTAATTTTTTTAAGAAGCTAAATTTTCAAACAATTAGAATAATAGAGGTGTTAACATTTTCGACAAGGTTTGTATTGAATCGACAATTAACATAGTACAATATGCTTATTTGATTTTCAATGGTTTTATTTACCATTGTTTTGAAATGATTTGTGAAAACGTGTATTTTTACAGGTTTAGAAGTTGTTTTTAAAAATATTTAACATTTGATTTGTTAACTTTATTTAATTTTTCACAAAATTTGAATAATATTGAATTTACAATAAAAAGCGACCTTTGGTCGCTTGGTTATTCGCTATTCGTCTTTCGAGTTTCATTAAATAATATAGAGCCAACGAACTAAATTCGTTGGCTCTATATAACCTGCACAATTACGCATTTTAAATATAATGACTCGTCTGAACCTAATAAAATTGGATGATCTTTTGCCTGAGTGCGCACTTCTATCTGTCTTAATGTCTTTTTAGCATCTTTTGCTGCATCTTGAATCATCTCCATAAATAGCTGGGGTGTCATATAATGAGAACACGAGCAAGTAACTAAAAATCCACCTGGTTTAATTATCTTCATTGCCCTTAAATTAATTTCTTTGTATCCTCGGTATGCTCCTTCTAAAGCAGAACGTGATTTACAAAATGCTGGTGGATCTAATATTACTACATCAAATTTTTCTTTATTTTTATGATAATCTCTTAATACATCAAAAACATTCCCTACAACGCCTTGAATTTTATCCTCAAACCCATTTAATTTTGCATTTTGTCTTACATAGTCTATCGCATGTTCTGAAATGTCAACAGCTATTACCTCTTTAGCGCCATAATGTGCTGCATGTAATGCAAACCCACCTGTATGTGTAAATGTGTCTAATACTCTAGCATCCTTAACTAATGGCTTAATAGCAGCTCTATTCTCTCTTTGATCTAAAAAATATCCTGTTTTCTGTCCATTTTCTATATCCACAATCATTTTTATTCCATTTTCAACAATTTCAACTTTAGTATCAAATGGTCCCTTTAAAAATCCCTTTTTCTGTTCCAATCCTTCTAACTCTCTTACTGGAACGTCATTCCTTTCAAATATTCCCTTTGGTTTAATAATTTCATCAAGAAGTTCAACAATCATATCTTTATATTTATCTATCCCTAATGCAAGAGTTTGAACTACTAAGTAATCACCAAACTTATCAACTATAAGAGCTGGAATAAAGTCAGCTTCTCCAAATATAACACGACAGCTAGATGTATCAACCAATCTTTTTCTATACTCCCAAGCATTTTCAATTCTCTTTTTGAAAAATTCTCTATTTATTTCTTCTTTTTTACGTGTCATAATACGTACTCGTATTTTAGATTTTGGATTAATGTAACCTCTTCCTAAAAATTTATTTATACTATTGTATACATCTACAATATCGCCAGGTTCGTAATCTCCTTCAATTCGATCAATTTCATTATCAAAAACCCATAAATGACCATTTAATATCCTCTTATCTCTATGTTTTTTTAAAATCACTTTTGCCATTTTCAGTCCTCCATTAGCTTTAATTTAGAACATTTCTATCATATATTATTTAACGATAATTGTAAATATATTAACTTCTAGTTTACAGAAAATAAGGAATACGATATAGTAAACAAAAAAACTAAGGCAACGGATCAAATCCGTCGCCTTAGTTTAGCATACAGATGTACAGAAACAGTAAACTAAACGTCTTTTGCCGCATTCATTTGCCAGTCAAAACAACCTACTAATTTTTCAACAACTTAGCAGGAACTTTTGGCTGATGGAAGAAACAGTAACAATTAGTGCTTAAATTAGTATTTACAAAATATACTGCAACAACTGCTAAAAGGCTTAGAACTTTACTATTTATAAATCTTCTCATTTTCATATTTTCACCTCCTCTCGTTTTTTATTTTTAATTAAAGTCAATGATTCAGCTAATACAGCTAATGCTGCAATACTACAATAAGCTGACAAACTTTTGTAAATTAAACTAATAAAAAGAATAGCTACCGATAACAACAAAACCAAAAGTCTGCTATTTTTTTTATATTTTTCGTATTCTTTTTTACTTAAAGGTTTATTAGGCGTATCCTTTGGTGCATATTTAAAAACTAACAATATAGAAATTAATAATATTAAAGATATAAAAACTAATGAATTACTTATATACACATTTTTTACAATAACTATACATATAAAAGTAAATAATGATGTAAATACAAAACAACTCAAAACTGAATTGGCATGATAACCTCCAGCCTGTGTTCTTAGTAATCCAAATACAATTAAAAAGATTGCAACTTCTTTTACCCATCCTAGATAAAAACCTAATATAAATATTCCTACAATCTCAAAAACAGTAGTCAATAATAGTTGTAACCCATACAAGTAAACTTCAAAATCATCAAAGTTAATTATGTCATAGTCAATTAATTTTTGAGTTATATGTTTTGACATATTAACTATCATATTTTTCCTCCTTGCAGTTATTCTTTAATAAAAGCATGTCCAAATTTCTTTATTCAAGAAATGAACTTATTTAAAAAATAAGTCTGAGCTTATTAACAAAGTTAATTTTTTAAAAATATATGAAAATAAAAGTGAATACATGAAATAATTTAGTTGAAAAACTAAGTAAAAATTTTTATTTGAGTACCTTTATATCATTTTTGCTAAAATGTTTATATATAGTAATTACTTTACAATTAATATTGTATAACTTTTCTAAATTTTTCAAAAGTAGTTTTGTAAAAGTGGGCATTTTTTTGTCAAAAATGGATATTGCCAATTTAAACAAAACAAAAAAAGACGATTTAATCGTCTTTTCAAAACTTACTTTGAGGTATTGCAATATTAACTTCAAAATGATTTTCATGATCTTTAACTTTCATAAAACCATCATATTTGTCAACAACATATTTTACATTTCCTAAACCAAATCCATGATTATCCCTGTCTTTTTTAGTTGTATATCTTTCTTTAATTTTACTTTTATTTATATTTGGCTCGACTACCTTAGAATTTTTTATTTTAATAATAACATTTCTATTTTTCATATATATATCTATATCAATATATCTTTTATCTTCTTCAACTTTTTCACAAGCCTCTATAGCATTATCTAGCAGATTCCCTAAAATAATTGATAAATCTATATCTTCAACATCTATTTTTTCTGGCAAATTAACCTTTACTGACATTTTTATATTTTTTCTTTTTGCTTTGTTTAATTTTATATTTAATAAAGAAAGAATAACGGGATTACTAATGTTTATCATTGTATTAATCTCTTCTACATTTTTCACAAGAGCTTTCAAATATTTTTTTGCTTCTTCAATTTTTCCGAGCATTATAAATCCATATACACAACTTAAATGGTTATTAAAATCATGCCTTTGTGCTTTGAGTGCATTGTTCATTTCAAGTAAATTTTTTATGTAAATACCTTGCTTTTTATATTCTTCTTCCCTTAAAATCCATTCTGTTTCTTTTTGTGCATATTCTATTATTTTTTTTATTACAACAAACAGAAAAATATTAAAAAAAACTGTCCCTATAGAAATAAAAATTAAAAATAACTTTTCTGTTGTTTTAGTTATGTTAATATTTTTATAAATCCATATTATTAAAAATAAAATGCCTAAATTAAAAACAAGAATTGTAAACATTAAATAAAATTCTTTAGTATTAAAAGATTTTTTAATTTTAATATTAATTAAAAACATTTTTATAATGAGAAAATATATTGTCTTACTGATTAAAAGTAAAATTATTCTTAGAATACTTTCTTCAAATATAAATACAGTTGTTTTCATAAAAATTATAGCAAATGAACTAATAACTATTATTTCTATAATTATACTTAAAGTAATCCCTATCAATACATAAAAAAATACTTTTTTCAAATCTTTTTTAAAAATTATATTAAATACCAATCCTGTTATGAAAAACATTATAATAAAACCATAAAAATTAGCAAAACCAAAATAAGTACTAATAAACCTATTTAAACAAGTTAATGTAAATAATACAAAAATAATTTTTTTTATTTCGTTTTTATCATATTCTAAACATAATTTCGTAAAATAAAATATTAATACAGTATCTATTAAACTAAATAAAAATTCTATAATCCACCACATATTTAATCCATCCCATCTATAACAAAATCTTTGATTTAAATAAACTAAAGTAGATTTTGATGAAATCCATTGCGGAAATTATATTCAAAACTATCCACAATTTAATAAGGAATATAATTTCCTTATGGATTATAAAAATAGATTATCTTCCAAAGCTTGTCTAATTTTTGAATAATATCGTTTGCTTATAGGCACACTTTTATTAATATCTCTAAAATTTATTTCATTCTTATATTGCTCGAATATTTTGAATTTGTTGACGATAAAACCTTGATGACATTGAATAAAATAATCCATATCTAAATCTTTTTTAAGCTGTCTTATTGTGCCATAAAAATCATATTCTCCTTTGTTTGTATATACTATTATTTTTCGTTGGTTTTTTTCGAAAAAATATATATCTTTATAACTAATTTTTATATAATCGTTACATCTTTTTATAATGTAATATTTTTTAGTTTCTCCTATATAAACCTGTTCATTGTACCTTAATATTATTTCATTCATCAATTTATTAAATTTTTCTTCAGTTATAGGCTTCATAATATAATCAAAAGCTTTAATCTTAAAAGCATTAAATGCATACTCTTTAAAACCAGTTATAAAAACTATTATAGCAGTTTTACTTTTTTCTCTTATTTTTTCTCCCAATTCTATACCATTCATTCCATCCATTTCTATATCCAAAAAAGCTATATCAAGTTTTTTATCTTTAATATTACTTAAAAGCTCTTCTCCACTATAAGCTTTTATTATATCAAACCGATATTTTGTATCTATTTTCTCTATAAAACTTGTAATAACATCTATTTGAGCTGGATTATCATCACATATAGCTATATTAAATAACATCTTTATCACCTTACCAGCTTAATTATTACAATATTATTTTACCATAATTTTTTAATATATTGTTGTAATATAAGATAAAATATGTATTAAATTTCAATTTTTTTAAAAATATATCACCTCAAACCTGACTCAAAACGGTATTTAGTATTTTAAATGCAAAATAATGTGATACAATTAAAATATATTAGATTATAAGGGGGGCTATAAATGTCAATAATAGCAAAAACTTATAGGGGGAATATAGTAGACCTTACTCATATAGGTCATATTGCAGTAGTTGACTATACAGGAAAAATACTTTACTATTACGGTAATCCTAAAAGAGTAACATTTGCTCGCTCGTCTGCCAAACCCATACAAGCTATACCAGTTTTAGAAAGTGGCGCAGTCAAAGAATATGGAATAACAGATAAGGAAATAGCCATATTTTGTGCATCTCACAGTGGTGAAAGCTTTCATATCAATGCTGTAAGGAGTATTTTAAAAAAGGCAGGTTTAAATGAAGAATATCTTCAATGCGGTTCCCACTATCCTATAGCTGATTATGCTGCAGAAGAATTAAAAAGCAAAGGATTAAAGCCTAAAAATATACATTGTAATTGTTCAGGCAAACATGCTGGTATGCTTATCACAGCTAAATACTATGGTGAAGATTTGGATTCATATTATAAGTCAGAACATCCTGTACAAAAAAGAATAATAAAAACTATATCTGAAGTATGTGAATATGATGAAGATAAGATAGTAACAGCTGTGGATGGATGTGGTGTTCCCGTTCATGCTATGCCATTATATAAATTTGCTCATGGTTTTGCCAAGTTATCTAAACCTGAAGTTTTTAATTCTGATAGAGAAAATGTTGTTAGAAAAATTATAAATGCAATGACCCAGTATCCTGAAATGGTAGGAGGAACAAATAGAATCTGTACTGATTTGATGAAAGTTTGTGGGGACAGGCTATTTGCTAAATCAGGAGCTTCTGCTTACTATGCAGTTGGATTAAAAAATAAGGGAATAGGAATAACATTTAAGATTGAAGATGGAAACTCAAAAATCATGCCAGCAGTAGTATTAGAAACACTAAAACAGTTAGAAGTTATAACGAATGAAGAGTTGAAAAAACTTGAAAAATACTATGTCTTAAAAATTAAAAATCATAAACAGGAAATAGTTGGAGAGACAAAGGTAGAATTTAATTTGATTAAAAATAAGGAAGCCTGATTTTATCAGGCTTCTTCACTTCTGGTGCGCCCTGAGGGACTCGAATCCCCAACCAACTGATTCGAAGTCACAACAAATTAATGACATGCCTGAATCCCAGTTATTTAGCCATTTTACAAAAATTTTGTTTGTATAGTCCACCTGATTTTAATCATATACACTCGCAAATTAGCACACTTCTATTGAAATGTCAATTTACATATCCATTTAATCCATTTAGTTTTCAAAACAATATTTCATTTTATTTTTCTGCATATATCTATACTAATTTCTATTAGTAGTTAATCACAATTATTCAATATTGCCACTCAGGCTATATATCAATATTTTTTTAATTGAATATTTCTTATAACCGTCTCTTATCCCAAAATTTTTCAACAACAAATTAAGTTTTTTATCTTATCCCGACTTTTTAAAAAACTTTTTAACCTTTCTTATTTAACTATAACGTTCTTTTACCAACCTAATACCTCATCAATTGCTAATAAAGTAAAATTCCCCTGCCATTAAACAGGAGAAATCTATACTTATGCACTGACTTTTTATCACTGATATTTTAAATAATTTTTTATTCCTTTATAATCTTCAAATATTAAATATGCAATTAATGCTGTGAATGATATTAAATAATATTTTTCTATTAAAGGAACATTTAAATATACTCCAAGTTGATACATTAATAGAATACAACTAGTCCAGCAAAATTTGAAACTAAAAGGCTTACTATTCTTTTTAGCATTTTTATCCCTCATATTTAAATAGGTTATTTCTCAATTTTTATTAATGTATTTTTATACTAACACAAAAAAATCATTTTGTGTTTAACTTTGAACTTTTTTAATATAACTGTAATAATCTGTAAACAAAACTTTTAAACATAAATTTTAAAAAAACAGCATAAAAATTTGAAAATACAAATAAATGTGTTTATAATGCTGGAAATTAAATTGGAGGTGATCTTTATGATACAATTAGAAGTTCTTAGACTAGAAATAAATTATTTTTTATATATTATCAAAAACAAATTTGGATTTAAGGACAAACATCTTGTAAAAGAGGCTTTTAATATACTAATTAATTATTTTGTTTTCGGTTATAATCAAGAGTTTTGTTTAGATTATATTAATATGATAAACCATTATATTCAATAGAAAAACTAGATGATATTAAATACAATAACTTACAGTGTAACATCTCAAACATTATAAAATTATTAAACACGATAGAATTGGAACTCTCATAGTCTAAGGTTCCTTTTGTTTCAAACAAAGGGAACCTTAGACTGTAAGTAAATTTGATTTTTTATAATTCTATAAAAATAAAAGTGAATGCTTGAAATAATTTAGTTAAAACACTAGATGAAAATTTTTTAAAAAATCTGTAAGTTATCAATAACTGTTGAAAATGTAACCCAAAAAAGGATAAAATCATCTTAAGGAAATGTGACTTTGTTTAAAATAAAAACATTAAAGTTTCGGTATAGTTTGATTATTTCACTTGTTATATCATAATTTTGTTTTATGCTAATAGAACCAAACTCATCGACAGGTAGCCAGATATTTCTAACTTAGTGCGTAAATACTCACAATTTTACTACTTAAATAGACTGAAAAACTAAAATATTTAAGAAGGAATAATATAAAAAATATAGAAGTTATCATTTAATTTTATATATGGAGTTGATAAAATGAATAAAAAAATTTTGATTAGTATTGCAGGATTTTTAATAATAATTACTTTAATAATATTAATGCAAAATGAATTACTGGTATATAAAGAAAGGTTATTGCAATATAGTAATATAGGAAGTGAACTAGATACCTTAGAAAAAGAAGTATTTAGTCAATTAGAAAATGTAGTGAAAAAGACTCATACTATTCCTCCTATACTCAAAAAAACTCATCCCAAAGTCTATAAGGAACTAACAAGATTAATAGAAAAGGATAAATTACAAAAAGAAATGCAACCAATAAAAAACAAGTATATAGGATTTATATCAGTAACTATTATTGTGTCAATATTATTAATTTTACTCATATCAAATAATAATGGAAGTAAGCAAGTATCAAATTGTCAACCACCAGATTTTGAAATCGAAAAAGCGAAAATAGATGCTTATAGCCAAATTATTGATAAAAACGAAGATATAAAGAATAAATTAAATTTACTAAAATCATTAAGGGATGACGGAATAATAACGGAAGAAGAATATCAAAATAAAAGAGCAGAAATAATCTCTAAAATTTAAATATAATATTTGTAAAATGGTTACAAGTTTATACATTAAACAATAAAAAATTCAAGAATAATATTTAAAATGTAGTACAACAAGATGTTAATTTTATTGATTCTACAATAAATGCTAGAGTGATAAACTTCAACACTACAAATTGTTGACAATCTAAGATTTCCTTTGTTCGGAACAAAGGAAATCTTTTTATTTTATTATTTTAAAAATCTTTCTTTTAACTGCATATTCTATTTTGCCATTTTCATATTTATACATACTATCAGAAATTTTATCAATTTCAGGTATCATTTTTATTAATTCATTTAAATAATCTATATATTTGTCATTATTCTCTGCAACTACTAAAGCACCATTAAAAGTAAAAGGTATTGCAAATAAAAAACTCTTTCCAACCTTCCTATAAATCTGTTTTTTAAAGTTTTCTGATAAAATCATTGAACTGCCTAAATCTGTTGTAAAACCTAATGTGTAAACTGATAATTCTTCATCTAATTTTACTAAGACATTATATATTTTGTTTATATTATTTATTGCTGATTTTTTTAATAATTCTATATCTACATTATCATGTTTAGTCACAAATCTGTAAATATCCCCCATGTCTACTGCATATAAAATATCTAAATCATCTGTAAATTCTTCTCTTATAAAACCTATTTCTTTATCTGATCCAAAATCTTTAGGTTTTATAATTGGAAAAACTTTATTATAATTCACCTTAAATCTCTTCTCTTCTATGATTTCTTTTATAACATTTAAGCAATGTTTTTTAACCGTATTATAGTTATTTTTTGATTCACTATACAATTTATATATATCCTTAGTGTCAATTATAACTTCTAGTGTCCCAAATTCAAAAGTAATGAGTTCTTTATTTAGTTCAGCATTTTCATATACTTTTTTTATATCATTTAATAATTTTAATTTAAATTGTTCTTTATCAAGTTTCAATTTAATTCCTCCTTATATGCCTTAATAACATCAATTTCTAAACTAGATGCATTTTAATTAAAAAGTATTTATGTTTTCAAGTATTTATTTAGAACAAAATCTTCAATTTAAATAAATTAAGGAAGATTTTGTTGAAATCCATATACGGAGGAAATTATATTTAAAATTATCCACAATACAATAAAGTTTATAATTTCCTTATGGATTATAAAAAAATAAAAATTTAACTTGAAATTTAATTGTAAGATTATATAAAAATTAGAAAAACACAATAAGGAGGAATTAAAAAATGATAGGCAATATTTAAAAATTATTTTTTACTGTCTCGCTATTTACTTTATTGCATTCAATCTTTTAATGTTTATTGTAGAAGACTATATGACTGAAAAAGTAAAAAGAATAATTAAAAGGATTTATTTTTTGTATGGTTAATACCTTTGGGTATTTACATTTATATACTATCAAATAGCACTTATTCAGAACATTATTTTTTAGAAACCTCTTTGCAGGTATAATACTTCATGCATTAATGGCGTATTTTGGTTATCGTGCTACATTAGAATAATACTTAATTAATTAAGAAATAATTAAATCTATACTGATATAATTAATTTGAAAATATACTAATATTTTTTCGTAAAATACCCTTTAAAATAGATATGAGTAGTTTCAAACTGCCCATATCTATTTACTAATTAATTCTATAATTCAAGTTATTTATGTTTTTAATTAATATAACTACATTTCTAGCCCCAGTTTATTTCAGGATTTTTAACTGTATTTCACAGTTAAAAAATTCACCAGTAAAGATATAACAAATATGAAATGTAAAATAACAAGTTGGCATGGAGTCTCTACAGGTATGGTATATAAACCTTAACGACAACCTAGGAAATAGAAGGCCTATCTAACTACAATAAGCTGCCTTACCTACTCCTCCATGTAAACTCTGTTGAAAATATAATAGTATATCTATTTAATAAAGTGGAAAAACTTTCAATTAATATCGTGGAAACTTTTCAGTAAATATAAAAAATTGCTCTAACAATAATTGATATTCTAATCCACATTTTATCATATATTATACTATTTATGACATCCCCTACATTTTGAAATTCTCTAACATTGGATAAACTGTATCTAATATATAATCAACTTTTTTCATTACTTCACTCAAACCTTCTTTTTTAAAATCGAAAGTCCATTTGTAAATTGAGTTAGAAACTCCATATTTATTTGATGTTCGCTTCCCTTTAAACTTAATTATAGTTTCACAAATTTTTACAATTTCTTTTCGTAACATATTCAGATTATCTTTAGATATCATATTATTCTTATCTAACATTATCTTTAGAATAAAATCTTCATAATTAAATTCAAAGTAAAATTGAATCTTACTTCCTAAAATATACCTAGTAACCCATCCTTTGCTCCAATTCATTACTGGGTTATTATGACCACTATATATATTCCATTCATTGAATCTCTTTGATGTTTTCCTCAACTCATTGTAAATATAGTAAAATAGTGGAAACCATGTTCTGTACCCTTTATCTTTCCAGTACTCTTCTTCCCATATATTATCAACTCCATTAATATCTAATCCTATACATCTTCTTCTCATATTTTCATACCTTAAAGCCTGTATCCAATCTTTGTAAACATTTTGCTCTATATGATATCCTGAAAATACTTCCAATATTTCTGGTAATCTAAAAATATGAAATCCATGCAAATCTGGAATCATACATACCTGTGATGCACCAAATAAGAATAATAAAAACAATGCATCTTCATCATATTTTTTACTTTGAATAAAATCATTATAAGTTCCAATTAACTGCTCTTCATAAGGAATAGAATCCACTTTCATTTCAATAACTAAATATTTAGTTTTACTGTTAATCAAATCAATCTTTATCACAAGATCTATCTTTCTTTTCCTTCCGAAAGAAAATTCAGGTATACAAGATATGTTGCATATTTCATTTATACTAAAAGGTATACTCATATTACACACTTTGTACACTCTTCTTAAAATTTCATATTTCTGTTCAAAAGATATACTCTGATTTTTCGAATCCAACAGCCATCTTATAACTCCTGTATGAACTTTTTCTAACTGATATCCTACTATGCTCACAAAATTACTATCCATATAACCTATCTCCCCCATGAATCTCTGATATAATGTTAAATCATGTTGTTTATGTTAATCTAAAAGTATTAATTGAAAAATCCCCCACAATAAAATATACTACTCCTAGTAATATAATTGCTTTATAACTTTTTTAACTATTATTAAATATTCATTTACATCTAATCTTCTATTGCATTAATTCTAGGCATTTCTCTACCATTTCTATATTCATAATACTTTCTAACTGCATTATATAAATTACCAAGCAAACTACCTTTATCACTATATTTTTCATATATTTTTCTTCTTATTTCTATCATATTATCTTCGCTTTGTATTACAATATCTAAGTTAACATTAAATTCCCTCTCAACTCTATTACCTCTCGTAACCCTTGAGTTAATCACGTTATCTGTTAAGCCTTGTCCTTCTAAAAATTTACGAAATCCTCTTTCATCCATAAAACTCCATCCATCTCCTTTTATATAACCTTATTTTTTTACCGATATTATTGCATTCTTCCTTAGTTTTTTCCCATACTTTTTGTAGCTTCGCAAAATATTTTGCAAAATTTCGCACGTTATTTCGCAAAATATTTTGCTTTTTTTTTATGGTTCGTTTTTAATATCATTACCTCTCACTAATACAAAATTATCAAACAATTTCTTCCTCAAGTTATAACTAT